>DXFC01000179.1 GCA_019114645.1 Candidatus Halomonas stercoripullorum | reverse complement strand
CCTTTTATCATGTGTGCGGCCAGCGTCACGGCCACCTTGAGACTCGCCGGGTCAGCCAGGCCGCGTCCGGCCAGCTCCAGAGCCGTACCGTGATCCACCGACGTGCGCACAAAGGGTAGCCCCAACGTAATGTTGGCAGCCCGGCCGAAGCCGGCATACTTGAGCACGGCCAGCCCCTGATCATGGTACATGGCCATCACTGCATCGACGCCGTGCAAGTGTCGTGGTGTAAACAGGGTATCGGCAGGCAGCGGCCCGTCGAGACGCAACCCTTCCTGGCGCAGCGCGGCGAGGGTCGGCTCGATTATCTCAATCTCCTCGCGCCCCAGGTGCCCACCTTCGCCGGCATGGGGGTTAAGGCCGCAAACCGCAATGCAGGGAGAGTCCAGGCCGAACCAGCGCACGAGCCCCGCATGCAGGATACGCAAACTACGCGCCAGCCCTTCCCGGGTGATGGCATCGGCCACTTCGCGTAGTGGTAGATGGGTGGTAGCCAGTGCCACACGCAGTGCCGGACTGCCTTGCCAATCGGGCTGGCCGGCATGCAAGGCCTGGTCAGTCGCCAACAGCATGACCACCTCATCCACCCCACAGGCATCACGCAGGTATTCAGTATGACCACGAAAGCCGGTATGACCGGCATCCAGGATCACCCCCTTGTGCAGCGGCGCTGTGACGATGGCATCGGCATGGCCTTGCCGACAAGCGGCAATGGCGACATCCAGGGTTTCCAGTACATAAGCGGCATTGGCCACGGCGAGCTTGCCGGGCTGGCAGGGTTCACGCAGCGCCACCGGCCACACCGGCAAGACGCCGGTACGCATTTCGGGAACAGCTTCGCCTGGCGCAAGTTCGCGCAGGCTGACGTCGAGACCCAGCATGGCAGCACGTTCGGCCAGCAGTGCCGGGTCACCTACGGCCACGATACGCCCGGGCTGATCCTCGGCCAGGGCCAGCATCAGGGTCAGCTCGGGCCCGATACCGGCGGGCTCACCGCTGGTTACGACCAGTACAGGGGAAAGTGCCGGCATAGGACTTAACGGCCGGTAGCGAGCCGGTTGTCGACGTACGCCTCGGCGCGAATTTCCTGTAACCAGGTATCGAGCGCTTCATTCGCCTTGCGCTGGAATAACGCTTGGCGCGCCTGGTCGGCACTGATGTTGCCGCCCTGCTGGTCGATAAAGCGTTCCACCTCACGGTCGCTGATGTTGACCCGACCACCGATCTGACGCTGATGCAGTTCACGCAGTACCATCTCGCGGCGGATCTCTTCCCGCACAACGGCCACACTCAGGCCATCGGCCTCCAGTGCATCGGCAAACTGATCCAGAGTCATGCCGTTGCTCTCGGCGATCTGGCGAACCTGTCGATTGAGCGTGGTGTCGTCAATGCTCAGGCCGGCATTCGCCGCCATCTGCAGTTGAATCTCTTCGAGAATAATCTGGTCAAGCAGGCGTTCGCGCAGCATGCCCTCTGGTGGCAACTCCTGACCCTGCGCCACTAGCTGACTACGCACCTGGGCCATGCGCTCATCAAGCCGGCTCTGCATGACGGCCTGCTCATTGACGATAGCCACAATGCGATCCAGCGGTTGCCGCTGCAATGGCTGGTACTCCTGGGCCATGGCTGTCAGCGGTACGCTGCCAAGCAAAAGGGCCAGGCCCAGGGTGGCGATTGGCAAGATCCGCATGTCACTCTTTCCTCTCATCATGTCTTTTTACTGATAGAAGGCATCTCGGGTCGCTCAGAATGCAGTCGCCCGATAGCCTGGTACAGCCCGCTCAAAATAGTCGCCGGCATCACCGCCAACACCACCCAGTCCTTTGAAAACGAAACGCAGGAACAGGCCCCTGTCATTTTCGTCGTCTTCAATTCTGGCGGTATCGTTGTCGTCGACCCATTCACGCCAGACAAGCTGCACACCATAGCAGCAGTCGCTCCACTGCACACCGGCCATTTGATCAAGGCTGCGGCTGTTGGTGTGGTCATACAAAAAGCGACCAATCAGATCAATTCGCGGATTCACTTTATAGGCAAAGGAGAGATCAAACTCCTCGCGGTTGTAATCTCGGAACTCATCGTCATCCGGCTCCACCGAAGGGTCGAACCCTTGGAGTTCCCAACGGTAAGCAAGGTTCAATACATGTCCACGCGGATCCCGGTAACTGACGCCCAGGCTGGTTCTCTCCGTGCGGCTGCGGTGATCGTCGTAAAGCCACTCATAACGGGTACGCCAACGTTCGTTGATATGCCAGTCAAGCCGTGTAACGAGTGGCGAGCGGTTACGGGTTGCCTGATAGCGATGTATTTCATTTTCGGGAAGGGTATCCGGCTCACCGTCCATGTCGATATTCCGGTCATCGAAATAGAATGCCTGGCCCACCCCCAACGAGAAACGCTCACGTCCGCTGGCATCTTCCAGGAAGCGGCTGCTGGCCCCCAGCGAAAGACGGTTGAGATCCCCCACCCGGTCTCCGCCCGAAAAGCGGTGAGGCGACCAGAGCTGGTTCCAGGAAAAAGCGCGCTCGCTGGTATCAAAGTCAGGCATTTCGGTCTGGTCGCGTGCCGGGACATAGGCGTAGTTGAACCGAGGCTCCAGGGTTTGACGGTAATCACGACCACCGAGGTCCAACTCACGCTCAAATACCAGGCCGCCATCAATGGAGGCCACCGGCACGTTGAGGGTCGGGCTCTCGTCCCAGTCCAGATCACGGTCGCCATAATCCAGCTCATAGGCGGTAGCCAGCCACTCCACCCGGGGCTCAAGATGCCCCCAGCTGGCATCGAAGCGCCAACCGGCGGCAGGTGAAAGACGCAGCCG
>DXFC01000178.1 GCA_019114645.1 Candidatus Halomonas stercoripullorum | reverse complement strand
AGTTTGAAGCCCGACAACGCCAGGATCCGCTGTAACTGACGGGACTCCCGTAGATAACTGCTGTCAGAGTTGCGCGCCCAGGGTACCGGCAGAGCCAGTGGTTCGGGGTTGCCTCCTGCTACGATCTCATGCAGCAGTATTCGGCCACCCGGCACCAGCAGTCGCCGCCACTCGGCCAGCACTTGGGGTATATGCGGCATATTCATCAACGCGTGCTGACACCACACCACCTCCACGCTGCCTGCCTCCAGCGGCACCTGGGCAGCATCGGCACATAAAAAACGCGTCTGTTCGGCCAAGCCGGTAGCCAGGCTTAGCCAGGCCGCCACTTCCACAAAAGCAGCGGTGATATCGACCCCCACCACATGGCAGTCATACTCACTGGCCAATAACCGGCTGGCCCCACCAGTGCCGCAACCCACATCGAGCACCTGTTCACCGCCCTTTAACCCGCCCAGCTCCGCCAACATTCGGCTCGCACTGCGGCCACCGAGATGCAGCTGATCAATCCCCGCCACATCCGCAAGGCTCAACCGTTCAGGGTCGCGACCTGCATCACGAAACGCCTCCCGCAGCCGCTCCTGCAGGGATTGTCCTGACCTGGCGCTGGCGGCATCATAATGATCGGTGAGTTTTTCTGCTGTTGTGGACATGGTCGACTCCGTTTCAAGCTGTGCAGATCATGCCGGTGGCGGGGCAATGGATTGCGCTACGCCGGTTTTTTACAAATACTGGCCCAACAGCTTCCAACGATACACCACATCATGCTTTCCGACTGGATCGAACTTAGCCTTGAAGGCGTCACGCCCAAGACCCGGGGCGGTCAATTACCTGGCGGCAGTTATCAACTGCACGGGCCAGGCATTCTCGAGCTTGTCCCGGACTCATGTGCCGTCGAGGCCCGGGCCTGTGTCATATCGGTAGGTGTCCATGGCAACGAGACGGCTCCCATTGAGCTGCTCGGCGCCTGTCTGGCCCGCCTCGAAGCGGGGTTGCTCACTCTGGGGGCGCCTATGCTGGTGATTCTGGGCAATCTTGAAGCCATTCGCCGCGCCGAACGCTATATTGACACCAATCTCAACCGCCTGTTTCGCCGCGATCTGGATGGACACGGCATGGAGCCGCAACGTGCGCGTGAACTGATGCTGGCAGTTGACAGTTTTTTTGACCGCTACTCGAAGCTCCCGCGCCTGCATTACGACCTGCATACCGCAATACGTGACAGCCGCTTTCCACGTTTCGTGGTGGATCCTTATGCCGCAACGAGGACACAACCCGAACAGTGGCGCTGGCTCGCTGCAGCCGATATTCAGGCGGTGCTCCACCAGCACCAGCATAGCTGGACCTTTTCCCACTACTCCAAGCATTATCATCAAGCCCAGGCTTTCACCCTGGAGCTGGGCCGCGTGGCAGCTTTCGGGGAAAACGACCTGGTTGCGCTGGCGCCCATGGCCCGCCTGATCAAGGCGCTACTGGAGGGGCGCAAGCCGCCAGAAGCCGACGCGGCAAGGATGACGTTCTTTCGCGTCGCCCATGAGCTGATACGCCAGGCCAACGATTTTCGCCTCTGTTTTGCTGACGACACGCCCAACTTTACCGAGTTTCCGGTGGGCACCAAGCTTGCCGAAGATGCCGAAGCCGGCTCTTATATCGTGGAAGGAGAACCGCTCAGTGTGGTCTTTCCCAATGCGGCGGTGGAGCGCGGTGCACGTGCGGCGTTATTGGCACACCCGGTAGAACCGCCCAAGTTGAGGCACTCATGACATGGCTTCCTTGCCGTTTTACCGCAGATATCCCAACAGAGGGTTGACCTTCTTCTGCCCAAAACGCTCAGGCCTGTTAGAATCGCCCCTTTTCGCGCCTGTCGCGTGAACCGGCTCGTCGCACTGCGACTTGTTCCCGATCTGGAGCCCGCCCCCATGGCCGATACCCCGATTCCACTCGAAGTGCGCAATATCAAGAAGCGCTTCGGCGAAACCGATGTTCTCAAGGGACTCTCTTTGCAGGCCAGGAAAGGCGACGTCATCACCTTTATCGGAGCTTCCGGCTCCGGCAAGAGTACTTTTTTGCGCTGCATGAACCTGCTGGAACAGCCCGACGAGGGTGACCTGATCGTGCATGGCGAAGAGATCCGCTTCAAGCAGACCCGCCGTGGTCGCGAGCCGCAGGACAACAAACAGGTCGTGCGCATGCGCGCCAAGCTGTCGATGGTGTTTCAGAGTTTCAATTTGTGGTCGCACATGACCCTGCTGGAAAACATCGTCGAGGCGCCCATTCATGTGCTCGGCAAGTCCAGAAAAGAAGCCACCGAGCACGCCCATAGCCTGCTCGAACGGGTCGGGCTGACGGCACGTGCCAATGCCTATCCGGCACAGATGTCCGGCGGTCAGCAGCAGCGCGGCGCGATTGCCCGGGCGCTGGCCATGGACCCCGAGGTGATGCTGTTCGATGAACCCACTTCGGCACTGGACCCCGAGCTGGTTGGCGATGTTCTCAAGGTGATGCGTGATCTGGCCAACGAAGGCCGCACCATGGTGGTGGTCACCCACGAGATGGGTTTTGCCCGTGACGTTTCCAGCCAGGTCATTTATCTGCATGAGGGACTGATCGAGGAGTCCGGCTCGCCGGAGCAGGTACTGGTCAACCCGGTCTCGCCACGCCTCAAGCAGTTTCTGACACCGAAGTACTGAGGGTACGCAGATGCTCGATCTACACGGCTATGGTCCACGCTTGCTGGAGGGCGCCGGTGTTACCCTGCAGCTTGCCGTACTGTCCCTGACGCTCGCGTTGATACTGGGGTTGCTTACCGCCAGTGCCAAACTGTCGCGCCACTGGCTTCCACGCAAGGTTGCCACCCTGTACACCACCGTGATTCGCGGCGTCCCTGACCTGGTGCTCATGTTGCTGCTGTTCTTTGGCGGCCAGATACTGCTCAATATCATCACCGACGCGATTTATGATCGCTTCGGACTGGATTGGTATATCAACCTCAACGCCTTCGCCGCCGGTGTCATCACCATCGGCTTCATCTTCGGGGCCTATATGGGCGAGACTTTCCGTGGCGCTTTCATGGCGGTGGAAAGCGGCCAGATCGAAGCCGGCAAAGCGTATGGCATGACCCCCTGGCTGGTGTTCCGACGCATCCAGTTCCCGCAGATGATGCGCCATGCGCTGCCGGGGATTTCCAATAACTGGATGGTATTGCTGAAAACCACCGCCCTGGTCTCGGTCATTGGCCTGTCCGACATGGTGCGGATCGCCGCCGAGGCGTCGCGCGCGACCCATGAGCCATTCACTTTCCTGATCCCGGTGGCCATCGTTTACCTGTTGATCGCCAGTGTTTCCGAGTGGCTGTTCGTCTGGCTGCAGAAGCGCTACAACGTCGGCTTCGGAGGGCGCTGAGATGGAACTGACCTGGCTCACTGAACTGCTCGCAGACAACCGCATCTTCACGCTCCAGACACTGGGCTACTACTGGGACGGCATCGTTACCACTACCCAGTTGGTGTTTCTGTCGCTGGTGATCGGTCTGCTCATGGCGATCCCCCTGGCCATTGGCCGCAGCTCCCGGCACCGCTGGATCAGCCTGCCGATTTACCTTTATACCTACGTTTTTCGCGGCACCCCGCTGCTGATCCAGCTCTATATCATCTACTATGGCGTGGTGTTTTTTGACGGCATCCAAGAGACTTTTCTCTGGCCCATATTGCGTGAAGCTTTCTATCCTGCGTTGATCGCTTTCACCCTGAATACGGCAGCCTATACCACCGAGATTTTCCGTGGTGCGATCAAAGCCACCCCGCGTGGCGAGATTGAGGCGGCGCGGGCCTACGGCATGTCAGACGCCCTGGTGATGCGCCGTATCATTCTGCCCAGCGCCTTTCGGCGTGCCTTACCTGCCTACGGCAATGAAGTGATCTTCATGCTGCATGCCAGCGCCATCGCCAGCGTGGTCACCCTGATGGATATCACCGGTGCCGCTCGCTTCATCTATGCACGCTACTACGCACCATTCGAGGCGTTTCTGTTCGCAGCCGCGATCTATCTCTGCCTGACGTTTACCATTCTCTATTTTTTCCGCTATCTGGAAAAACGCTTGCTGGCTCACCTCAAACCCTGACCCGCAAGAGAGTGGGTCGTAGCAGTAAAACGCAGAAAACGCGCTCGGGGCTTTTCGCTCGGGCGCGGCTGCGCTACATTCAAGCGCGACGTCACCATACGGTGAATGACTACAACACAGGGAACAACACCATGAAAAAATTGCTGACCATATCCATTCTCGGCGTTGCCATCGCTGCAGGAACCGCCCAGGCCCGTGATTATGAGCATGTACGTTTCGGTGTCGACGTACCCTACGAGCCGATGGAATACCGCGGTGCCGATGGCGAACTGACCGGCTTCGATATCGAGCTGGGTAACGCGCTGTGTGACGAGATCGGGATTACCTGCGAATG
>DXFC01000177.1 GCA_019114645.1 Candidatus Halomonas stercoripullorum | reverse complement strand
GGGCGCCTCTCGGCCCGCGCCGGCCAGGGCATGGGGGTCGGGCTACTGACCGCCCGCCTGGGCTTGCGCACCCAGCGTCTGACGCGACCGCTGGTTTTTGGTGACAGTGAAGCCCCACGCATGGCTGACCTGCGCCACGAACTGTGGCAACAATTGAGACACCTGGATGGACCCCGCAAACAGTCAAAGTGACGAATACTTGATGCACGTCATGACACAGATACCACCAAGGTCTAAGCTCAGAAGGTAACACCCTTATATAAGGATATGGCCATGTTCCACTCCATACTGGTCCCCGTTGATGGCTCCGAAGGTGCCAAGAAGGCACTTGAGGTAGCCTGCCAATTGGCCAGCCAGGCTAACGTCACACTGCATATCCTGAATGTACCCGAAGAGCTAGCCCACGAAACCATGCTGGTATGGGGCATCGGAGCGATTGCCATCGAGGCATCGAACCAGGAGCGCGAGGATATTAGCCAGCAGGTCATCGAGAAAGCCGCTGAAGCAGCACGAGCCAAGGGTATCAGCCAGGTCGAAACCGTTATCGCCCAAGGCGACCCCGCACGCACCATTGTCAATGAAGCCAAACGACGCGGCGTCGAGGCCATTGTCATGGGCAGCCGCGGACTCAGCAACTTGCGCGGACTCGTGGTGGGCAGCGTCTCGCACAAAGTGAGCCACATCGCTGACTGCACCGTCATCACGGTGCGCTGAACCGGGCATGTGCCGGTTGAACCGGCACATCTCTAAAACCCTGCAGCGCACTACTCTCGCAAGGTCGGCTGGCGAGGGAATTTTTGCTGGTGCAGTGCCGGTGTTTGGCGGCAGCGACGGGAATCCGTATAGTGACCCTCCTACCCCACCACTCGTTCGTGATCATGCTGCAGAATAACCCGCTGCTTGCCCAGCTCAAGCAACAGATTCGTGAGACTACGCCCCGTGCCGAGGGCGTGATCAAGGCCACCGACAAAGGTTTCGGCTTTCTCGAAACCGATGACGGCCAATCCTATTTCGTTCCGCCGCCTGCAATGAAGCAGGTACTACACGGAGACCGTGTCCAGGCCACCATCCATGAGAATGGCGACAAGACCTCCGTCGAACCCGACACGCTGCTCGAAGCGGGTCTCAGCCGTTTTATCGCTCGCGTACAGAAACGCGACGGTCGCCTTGCGGTGGTACCTGATCACCCCTCGATCAACAACTCGCTCAAGGCACGCATCAAGAACAGCCTCGACGAAGCCAGCATCGATGATCGCGACTGGGTCGTGGCCAGACTGGTCCGTCACCCGCTCAAGCCCGAAGATCGGGCTTTCTTCACCCAGATCGACGAGCTGGTCGCCAAGGCCGATGACCCTGCAGTGCCCTGGCGCGTGACACTTGCCCGCCATGCACTTGAACAGGAGTGTCCTGAGGCCGGCAGTGACTGGCCCTTGCGCGATGAAGGTCTGGTACGCGAGGACCTCACCGCCGAGCCATTCTTCACTATCGATAGCGAAAGCACTCGCGACATGGACGACGCACTGCGCATTGAGCCACGCGAGGCTGGTGGTTGGCGCTTGACGGTTGCTATCGCGGATGCCACCGCTTATATCGAAGAGGGGCACGCAGCCGACCTGGAAGCACGCACCCGTGCTTTCACCGTCTATCTACCCGGACAGAACGTGACCATGCTGCCTGAACAGCTGGCCGATGATCTCTGTTCGCTACGCGAAGGCGAACTGCGCCCGGTGCTGGCCTGTTGTTTGGACATTGAGGCTGACGGCAGCCTGGGTGAGTATCGCTTCTTTGCCGCTAATGTCCGTTCCCAGGCCAGACTGGCCTACGATCGCGTTTCAGACTGGCTGGAAGGCCAGGGCGAGTGGGCACCGACAGAAGTGATTGCCGGTCAACTACGCGCTTTGCAGGCGATGAGTGAAGCCCGGGCCGCATGGCGCGCCGAACATACGCTGGTGTTCAAGGATCGTCCCGACTATGTGTTCGAGCTGGATGCAGCGGGCAATGTGCTGGATATCCGCACCGAAGAGCGGCGTAGCGCCAACCGCATGATCGAGGAAGCGATGATCGCCGCCAACGCCTGCGGTGCTGACTATCTCGCCACCCATATCGGCCATGGCATCTTCAATGTCCACCGTGCCTTCGATGCTGAAAAAGTCCAAGCGGCTCATGAGTTCCTGAGCGCCCAGCAAATCGATGTCGAGCTTGAAGCACTCTCTGAACTGTCGCGTTACAAGGAGTTCAAGCGGGTATTGGAAGCACAAGATGACGCCTGGCTCGATGCGCGCCTGCGCCGTTTTCAGGGTTTCACCAGCATGTCAGCCCGTCCCGGGCCGCATTTCGGCCTGGGTCTGGCGGCTTATGCCACCTGGACCTCCCCTATCCGCAAGTATGGCGACATGGTCAACCATCGCCTGATCAAAGGTGTATTGAAGGGCAAGCAGCCACCGGCAGAGGCTACCCAAGCACTGACAGAGCAGCTGACCGAGCGCCGTCGACTCAACCGCCTTGCCGAGCGCGATGTCAAAGACTGGCTCTACGTGCGCTACCTGACCCCCGCTGCAAAGAATCAGGAAGAGTTCGAAGCCGAGGTTCTCGGTATCAGCCGTGGTGGGATGCGAGTGCGCCTTACCGCCAATGGTGCCACTGCCTTTGTCCCGGCACCGCTGATGCACAGTGATCGCGACAAGGTCGTCATCGACGACAAAGAGGGGCGCATCCAGATTGAAGGTGTGGAACGCTACAAGCTTGGCGACCTGACTCGCGTGGCACTGGTTGAAGCGCGTGAGGAAACCCGTTCGCTGGTGGCTCGTCCGGCCAAGTGAGACTCACCGCTCATTGACCCTGACTAAAAAGAGGCGCCCTGACGGGCGCCTCTTTCTTTATCGGTCTTTACCTGCTCAAGCGCTGGCTTACCAGCCAGTCACATCCTTGAGTGCAGTACCGATATCAGCCAACGAGCGCACGGTTCTGACACCCGCATCTTCCAACGCAGCGAATTTGTCGTCGGCAGTACCCTTGCCACCGGAGATGATCGCACCGGCGTGCCCCATACGCTTGCCCGGAGGTGCTGTAACACCGGCAATGTAGGACACCACCGGCTTGGTGACGTTAGCCTTGATGTAGGCTGCAGCTTCCTCTTCAGCGGTACCGCCGATCTCGCCGATCATCACGATCGCTTCAGTCTGCGGATCCTGTTCGAACATCTCGAGGATATCGATGAAGCTGGAACCCGGAATCGGATCACCACCGATACCCACACAGGTGGACTGGCCAAAGCCGTAATCAGTTGTCTGCTTGACCGCTTCATAAGTCAAGGTACCGGAGCGCGACACGATACCCACCTTGCCCGGCAAGTGGATATGGCCAGGCTGAATACCGATCTTGCACTCACCGGGAGTGATCACACCCGGGCAGTTCGGACCAATCAGGCGCACGCCCAGCTCGTCACACTTGACCTTGACGTCGAGCATATCGAGTGTCGGAATGCCTTCGGTAATGCACACGATCAGCTTGATGCCGGCATTGGCCGCTTCAAGAATCGAGTCTTTACAGAACGGGGCTGGTACGTAGATAACACTGGCCTCGGCGCCGGTCTGCTCGACCGCTTCCTTGACTGTGTTGAACACCGGCAACCCCAGATGGGTCTGGCCGCCCTTGCCCGGCGTCACGCCACCCACCATCTGGGTACCGTAGGCGATCGCCTGCTCGGAGTGGAAGGTTCCCTGCCCACCCGTAAAGCCCTGGCAGATAACCTTGGTGTTCTTGTCGATCAGGATACTCATTACTTGCCCTCCGCTGCCTTGACGACCTGCTCAGCCGCATCGGTGAGACTCGTAGCAGCGATGATGTTCAGACCACTGGAGGCCAGTTTTTCGGCACCCAACTCGGCATTGTTACCTTCGAGACGCACCACAACCGGTACGTTCACACCCACCTGCTCGACGGCACCAATGATACCTTCGGCAATCATGTCGCAGCGCACAATGCCACCGAAGATATTGACCAGCACGGCGTTGACGGCGTCATCAGAGAGAATGATCTTGAACGCTTCCGCCACACGCTCCTTGGTTGCACCGCCACCTACGTCAAGGAAGTTGGCCGGCTGACCACCGTGGAGCTTGATGATATCCATGGTACCCATGGCGAGACCGGCACCGTTGACCATGCAGCCAATGTTGCCTTCCAGCGCCACATAGTTGAGATCCCAGGCAGCTGCCTCGGCCTCGCGGGCGTCTTCTTGAGAGGGGTCACGCATGGCCAACAGATCGGGGTGGCGATACAGGGCGTTGCTGTCCAGGTTGATCTTGGCATCGAGGCAGTGCAGGTTGCCTTCGTCGGTAATGACCAGCGGGTTGATCTCGAGCAGGGCCAGGTCTTTATCGTGGAACAGACGCGACAGACCCAGGAAAATCTTGACGAACTGCTTGATCTGGTCACCTTCCAGACCCAGCTTGAAAGCCAGCTCACGGGCCTGATACGGCTGCGCACCGACGAGCGGGTCGATTTCGGCCTTGAGGATTTTCTCGGGTGTTTCCTCGGCTACCGTCTCGATGTCAACACCGCCTTCGGTAGACGCCATGAACACCACACGGCGAGTGGCGCGATCCACCACAGCACCCAGGTAAAGCTCGCTGGCGATATCAGTGCAGTTTTCGACCAGGATCTTGGCGACCGGCTGACCATTTTCGTCAGTCTGAAAGGTCACCAGGTTCTTGCCCAGCCACTGCTCGGCAAAGGCTTTGGCTTCTTCCGGGCTCTTGATCAGCTTGACACCGCCCGCCTTGCCGCGTCCCCCTGCATGGACCTGCGCCTTGACCACCCACATGTCGCCGCCGATTTTCTTGCAGGCTTCCGCCGCTTCCTCGGGGGTATCGACCGCAAAGCCCTTGGATACCGGCAATCCATAATCGGCAAACAGTTGTTTGCCTTGATACTCGTGAAGGTTCATCGATTCATGCCATTGGTTGCATGTGACTCGAACGGCAACCACAAAACATCGCCAGCAAAGGTCGATGCCGGGTCACCCCCGTTCGCACTCGGTACATTGCCGGGCACGACACGCCATCCCGAAGGATGGCGCTAGTTGTACTGCCTGACTTACTTGCGCTTTCTACGGTTGGCCATGTGAATGGCGAAACCGTCCACTGCCAGTGCCGCCTCATGGATGGCTTCCGATGTGCTCGGGTGCGCATAGCAAGTCAATGCCAAGTCTTCGGCGCTGGAGCCGAATTCCATGGCGATCACACCTTGGGCGATCAGCTCACCAGCATGCTGTCCCACGATGTGCATGCCAAGAATGCGGTCAGTCTCGGCATCGGCGATGATCTTTGCCATCCCCTCCGGGGCGTTATTGGCCAACGCCCGGCCATTGGCCGCGAACGGGAAGGAGCCTGTTTTGATCTCGATTCCCTTGGCCTTGGCATCCTGTTCGGTAAGACCGACCCAGGCCACTTCCGGCGCGGTGTAGATCACGCTCGGAATGGCATCGTAGTTCATTTCCGCCTTGTGGCCGGCGATGATGTCAGCCACCATCACCCCCTCTTCCGAAGCTTTGTGGGCCAACATTGGACCGCGCACACAGTCACCGATAGCGTAGATGCTCGGCACGCTGGTGCGGCACTGGTCATCAACGTGAATGAAACCACGCTCATCCAGACCTACGCCCACCCCCTCATCGACCACGCCCTGGGTGTAGGGGCGCCGACCGACACAGACGATCAACTTGTCGAAAGTCAGCTGCTGCTCACCGCTACTGTCGGTGTACATAACCGTGACTTCGTTGCCCTTGACCTCGGAACCGGTTACCCGTGCGCCAAGCTTGATATCCAACCCCTGCTTCTTGAGCAGCTTCTGGGTCTCCTTGGCGATGGCCTTGTCGACCATCGGCAAAAAGCTATCCATGGCTTCAAGGACGGTGACTTCAGCCCCCAGACGGCTCCACACGCTGCCCAGCTCCAGACCGATGACACCAGCACCGATTACGCCCAGGCGCTGTGGCACTTCGCTGAATTCCAGAGCACCGGTAGAGGTGACAACGATATCTTCATGCAGCGGGGTAGGGGGGATTTCTACCGGTACCGAACCCGCCGCAATTACGATGTTGTCAGCCTCGTAGGTCGCCTTATCACCATTGTGATCCGTCACCTCGACTTGTTTAGTGCCGACGACTTTGCCGGTACCGTCGATGGCGGTTACACCATTGGCCTTGAACAGGGCACTGATACCGCCCACGTTCTTGGCAATAACGGAGTCCTTGAACTCGAGCATCTTGGCGACATTGGGCTTGGGCGGCTCCAGGTC
>DXFC01000176.1 GCA_019114645.1 Candidatus Halomonas stercoripullorum | reverse complement strand
ATGTAGAGGGTATAGGCCACCACCAGCAGCAAGCCGGGAATCAGCGCCGCCATGAACAGGTCGCCCACGGATACCACCTTGGGACTCCACACTCCCATGGCCAACTGGGCACGCTGGTAGGCGTTGGAGAGCACATCGCCTAGCAGCACCAGGGCAATGGAAGGCGGAATGATCTGACCCAGGGTGCCGGTAGCACAGATGGTGCCGGTAGCCAACGCCGGAGAGTAGCCGCGCTTGAGCATGGTGGGTAGCGAAAGCAGCCCCATGGTGACCACGGTGGCACCGACGATCCCGGTGGAGGCGGCCAGCAGCATGCCAACCAGGATCACGGCAATACCCAGGCCGCCGCGTAGCGTGCCGAACAGCATTGACATGGCGTCGAGCAGGGTTTCGGCGACACGGGACTTTTCCAGCAGCACGCCCATCAACACGAACAGTGGTACCGCCAGCAGCGTCGTGTTGGTCATGATGCCGTAGAGGCGGTTGGGCATGGCACCCATCATGCGGGCTTCGAAGGGTACCGGTAGCCCCATCTGGAGCATCAGGTGGCCAAGGCCAGCAAATATCAGGGCGGTGCCACCCAGCGCAAACGCCACCGGATAGCCCAGCATGAGTACACAGCAGATGGCGAGGAACAGAAACAACGGCATGAATTGGAGCAGGGCTTCCACGTTACGCGACCTCGTCGTGCTGAGGTTTGGTGCCCGGCCCATGGCCGCGCAGAATGAGAATCTGGCGCATCACTTCCGCAATGCCCTGCAACAGTAGTAGTGCCATCATGACCAGGATCAGGCTTTTGAGCAGGTACACCGCCGGGATGCCACCGTCGGGTGAACGTTCCATGATTATCCAGCTGTTGAGTACATAGCCAAAGCTCATGTAAGCGATGAACAGGATGATGGGAAACAGCAGGAACAGGGTGCCCAGCAGATCAACCCAGGCACGTCCACGGACTGACATTTTGCGATAGAAGATATCCACACGCACATGGCCATCGTGACGCAATGTCCAGGCGGCGCCCAGCATGAACACCATGGCATGCATATACATGACGGATTCCTGCATGACGGTGTTGTGGATATTGAGAACGTAGCGCATCACCACGATGGCGAACTGCACCAACATCATGAGTAGCACCAGCCAGGCGATGGAGCGGCCCACGATATCCGAAAGATCGTCAAGCCAGGTAAGCAGCAGTGGATCGCGGTGCGAGGTTGACATCGAAAAGCTCGTATCGAAGCGAAACAAGGAACGCATCATCGCCGATTCTGTGGCGCACGTCACCCCTGGATGCCGCTTCTGGAGGCAGGCATGGCGGTTGGATATGGCGTGCGGTGGCTACAGGTTTTGCTGTCGGTGCAGCGCCTCAAGCACCATGATGCATTCCGGTGGCAGGGCCACCTCGATAGCGATAGGCAGATGATCGGAAAAAAGATGATCGAGCACGCGTACGTTTTTCGCCTCCAGGGTATCGGAGAGCAGAATGTGATCCAGGGCGCGGCGAGGCTGCCAGGAAGGGTAGCTGAGCAGAGGACGCACTGGATGCAGAGGAAATGACGTGGAGAAACGTTTGTGACTATTGAGCTGCTCCAGCGTGCAGTTGAGATCTCCCATCACCACCACGTGACGTAGCGGCTGAATGATTTCACTCAGATAGTCGAGCTGTTGTACACGCCCACGGTGACTCAGCGCCAGATGGGCAACGAACAGGTGCAGCGCATTGGGCCCTTCGCCATAGTGGGCATGGATGGCGCCGCGTCCAGGCAGGGTGCCCGGCAGACGATGCTCTTCGATCCGGGTGGGGGCAAGCCGCGACAACAATCCGTTGCTGTGTTGAGCAATGCGACCCAGATTGCGGTTGAGCTGCTGAAAATGGTGAGGAAAGCCGGCCCGGGTGGCCAGATACTCGACCTGATTGATGTGGTTCGAGCGGAAGCTGCCACCGTCGACCTCCTGGAGGCCGACGATGTCAAAATGGCTCAGCACGTTGCTGACCATATCCAGCCGCCGCGTGCGCTGCGGGTGGGGTAGCAGGTGTTGCCAGCTGCGCGTCAGGTAGTGATGGTAGGCCGATGTCTGGATACCCACTTGCATGTTGAACGTGAGTAATCTGAGATGCCCACTGTCCAGCGTGGGCGTCTTGATGTCGACCCGCTGTGAGTGCTCACCCGTCACGTCAGTTTCCACGCTCCTCGCGAATGCGTTCGATCAGGGCGTCGGCCACCTGGGGCATATTGTCCAGACTACCGGCGCTGCTTGGGCTGACCACATAGCGACCGTCGATGACCAATGCCGGCACACCCATCAGGCGCATGGCGCGCATGCGGGAGTGAGCCTGGTTGATCTGTGCCTTGACCCCGAATGAGTCCAGCGCTTCACGGGCCTGCTCCTCACTGACCCCGTACTGGGTAAAGAAGCTGACAATGGCGTTGGCGTTATCGAGGCGCTGCCCCTCTTCGTGGAGGGCGTGGAAGATGTCGGCGTGCGCTTCTTCGCGAATCTCCAGAGCCTCGGCGGCATAGAACATCATGGCATGGGTATTCCAGTCGCCGCCCATGGTGGCCGGCATGTGGATCACTTCGACATCTTCGGCGAGCGTGGTGTACCACTGGCTGACACTGGGCTGCAGGTTGTAGCAGTGCGGGCAGCCATACCAGAACACCTCGGTCACCTCGATCTTGCCTTCCTCGACCTGGGTTTCGATAGGCTCGGGCAAGCGCTCATAATGCTGCCCTTCGACGAGATTGGCGGAAGCGAGAGTGGTCAGACCCAGACCGGCCATGGCAAGCATGAAGGACTGGAAAAAGCGCAAAGGCTTGGACATGGATGGACTCCTTGAAAAGCCGTTAGGCAGGCAAACAGGCCGCCCGATACGGTCATGTCGGTCTATTTGAGCGTAACGCACCGCATTCGGTTCCCTACTGTCGTATCCGAGTCAGCAAATTAGCGCATCGACAGCAAAGGCGGCCGGGGCCGCCTTTGATTACTTCATGCAGACTGTACGCTCGGAGCTGGCGATGACTTAGTGCAGCCCATGAATGTAATTGGCCACTGCCTGCATGTCGGCATCGCTCATTTTGGCAGCGATATCGTGCATCATGTTGCTGGGGTCGTTAGTGCGCTCGCCGGAGGCGAATTTCTGCAGTGTCGCTACGGTGTACTCCGCAAACTGACCGGAGAGGGCCGGATAGACAGCAGTATTGATGCCGCTGCCGTCGGGCCCGTGACAAGCGGCACAAGCAGGAATGCCTTTGGCCATGTCACCGGCACGATAGAGCTCCTGCCCACGCAGCAGGGCCTCTTCTTCCGGGTCAGCCTGGCCCACGTTGGCCTCCAGCTGGGCAAAATAGGCCGCGACGTCCCAAGCGTCCTGGTCGCTGAAGTCGTCAACCTGGCCGACCATCTCCGGTACGGGACGGACACCGTCGCGAATATCCATGATCTGCTTGGCAGTATAGGACATTTGCTGGCCGGCGAGGTGGGGGAAGGCAGAAGCGGGACTGATGCCATTGGGGCCATGACAGGCCGCACAGGTTTGCGCTTTTTCACGACCGGCAGCAGCGTCAGCGTCTGCTGCCAGGTCAGCGTGGGCGACGCCAGCGGCGCCGAGGGTAATTGCCAGGCTTGCCAGTAACTTTCTCATCGCTGTTTCACTATGCCGTTAATGGGTGGAACCGGTACGCATCCTGGGAGCTGTTCGGGTCGCGCAGACCCAAGCCGGCCTTGCTCCGCAGCCACAGCGGTACTTAGGTGGTTCGCTGTTGGCGAGAGCACGATGGTACACTAGCGCGCCCAGGTCGCAGACAAAAGACACTGCATTATAACGAAACAAGCCGGTATCGGGAATGCAGGTCAATTTTTGGGTACACAGAGTTTGGAAACCAAGGCTATGAAACCATTGATTTACCAGAATGCGCGTTTCCTGACCAGTGCGCCCACGCGGGTGCAGTGTCCTCCCGACCATGGCGCCGAGGTCGCCTTTGCCGGGCGCTCCAATGCGGGGAAATCCAGCGCGATCAATACGTTGACGCAACAGAAGTCGCTGGCGCGCACGTCGCGCACGCCAGGCCGTACGCAGTTGATCAACTTCTTCAGCCTGGGCGACGATACGACGCGGCGTCTGGTCGATCTGCCCGGCTATGGTTACGCCAAGGTGCCCGAGGCGGTCAAACGTGAATGGCAGTATCACCTGGCTGACTACCTGCGTGGCCGGCGATCCTTGCGTGGCCTGGTGCTGGTCATGGACGTGCGCCATCCATTGACCGAGTTCGATCAGACCCTGCTGGGCTGGGCCGATGAGCAGAACATGCCGGTACATATCCTGCTGACCAAGGCCGACAAGCTTAAATCCGGTGCGGCCAAGAGCGCCCTGCAGCAGGTACGCAATCAGCTGCGCGAATGGGAGGATCTGGTTACCGTTCAGCTGTTTTCGTCACTCAAGCGCCAGGGTATCGATGCCGCTTGTGCACAACTGGATATTTGGCTGGGTGCGCCGGAAGCCGATCAAGCGTCGTCCGGTCCCGTCTGATGGCGGCGCGCCCGCGGGTGCGCCGCATCATAGGTAGCTGCCAGGTGTTGCCAGTCGAGCTGGGTATAGACCTGTGTCGTGGAGAGGTTGGCGTGTCCCAGCAACTCCTGCACTGCCCGTAAATCCTGGCTCGATTCCAGTAAATGGCTGGCGAAAGAGTGGCGCAGGCGGTGGGGGTGCAAGTGTTCGGGCAGGCCGCGACAACGCGCCACATCCCTTAAGCGCTTCTGAATGGCGCGATGCCCGAGGCGTGCGCCACGCAGGCCAACGAACAGCGCTGTCTCGTCGGGCTTGGCCAGAGCTGCCCGACACGCTAGCCACGCCGCCAGGGCGCGCTGGGCACTACGTCCTACCGGCACCTGGCGCGGCTTGCCACCCTTGCCCATCACCCGCACGCGACGTGGTTCCAGGTCAGCGAGGTTGAGACCGGTCAGCTCGGCCAGGCGCAGGCCGCTGGAGTAGAACAGCTCCAGCATGGCCTGGTCGCGTCGTGCCAGCGGTGAGTCGTCATGGGGTGTATCGAGCAGTTGTGCGAGCTGATCCACGTCCAGCGGTTTGGGCAGGTGCTTCGGTTGGCGGGGGGTGGGCACCAGTTCGGCAGGGTTATGGCTCAGTATTCCTGCCGATACCAGGAAGGTGGCGAAGTGAGAGATGGCGGCGCGCCGTCGAGCCAGACTGCGTGGTGCCAGGCCGCGGCTGCGTTCGGCGCCGAGAAAACGACGCAACAGGGCGGCATCAAGTTGGCTTGCATCATCGATATCCTGGCGCTCGGCAAATTGCGCCAGCGCCTCAAGATCCCTCGTATAGGCACTCACGGTCGCCGGGCTGGCGACAGCGGCCAGGGCGGCCAGGCAGTCCGCCAGCTGCTGGCGCAGCGGGATATCAGGCATGGGCCGAGGGTTGCTCTGATGTGCGAGAATGGCGCAGCAGCAGTCTGGCCAGTACATCACTGACATACTCGGTGAATAGCGTGTCCATGCTGGCGCGGAAGTGTTCGGGATTGGAGCTGGCCAGGACCAGATAGCCCATCGGCTCGCCCAGGGTTAACCGTGCCAGTGCGCAAGAGCCGGTTTGGTTCAGCGGTTGCGCGTGGGGCAGCAAGCGGCTCCAGTCGGTGGGGCTCAGTCGCGTGCAACGGCTGTTGCGGCCATCAAGCAGCGCCGCCAGGCGCGCCCCGGCATGTTCATCAAGTACATGGCGTGGTGGCTGGGGTGGCAGCGGCTCACTGTCGGTGAGCTTGTCTGGGCACCATAGCGCTATCGCCGGTACCTGAAAATGTTCGGCCATCTGCGTAGCCAGAGCCTGGCTCAGGGCATCGGCGTCTTCCGCTTCCACTAGTGCCAGTACCAGTGCGCGAATGCGTCGATACTGCACTTCGTTGTGACGAGCCGACTCCAGCAAGTGCTCGAGTCGTGATTCAGCTTGCTCGGCGCGCTGGCGCAGGTCGTGCACCAGACGCTCCAGCAGGGAGGTGGTGCCCCGCGCTTCGGGATGGGGCACCTTGAGTTGCTGCAACAGCCCCTCGCGGCCGACAAAAAAGTCGGGATGCCGGGCCAGCCACTCGGCTACCCGGTCGGGGTCGAGGGTCTTGCGCGGTTCGGGGACTGCTCGGGTCATGCATGACTCCTTGATTGGGTTCTTCAGGCAAGCACGATGCGCCCGTCGTAGACTCGTTCGGCAGGGCCTGTCATCAATAGAGGCGCTTCGGCATGTGGCCAATCGATTTGCAGGGTACCGCCGCGCAAATGCACCGTTACCGGGCTTTGCAAGAACCCTTGGCGAATGCCGCAGGCGACCGCCGCACAAGCGCCCGTGCCGCAGGCCAGGGTTTCACCGCTGCCCCGCTCGTGTACACGCAGGCGAATCTCATGGGCCGAGAGCCGCTGCATGAAACCCACGTTGACCCGGCGCGGAAAGCGTGGGTGGTGTTCAATACGCGGCCCCAACTGCTCGACCGGTGCACTGTCGATATCATTCACCCGTAGTACCGCATGGGGGTTACCCATGGAAACGGTACTGATGGGATAGATTGTGCCCTCGACATCCAGCTGATGCAGAGGCTGATCCACTTCCGCCTCAAATGGCAACGCTGCCGGAGCAAAGCGCGGTATGCCCATGTTCACCGTCACTTGCTTGTCTTCCCGCACCACCAGTGTCAGTGGACCGCCGGCAGTTTCCACCTGAATCTCATGTTTATGCGTCAGGCGCTGATCATGTACGAAACGGGCGAAACAGCGCGCACCATTACCGCAGTTCTCCACTTCACTGCCGTCGGCATTGAAAATCCGGTAGCGGAAATCCATGTCCGGGTCGCGTGGCGGCTCAACGACCAGCAGTTGATCAAAACCCACACCGAAGCGGCGGTCGGCCAGCTGGCAAATCTGCTCTTCGCGTAGCCGGGCCCGCTGGGTGATCAGGTCGACCACCATGAAATCGTTGCCGAGGCCATGCATCTTGGTGAAGTGCAGCAGCATCAGCGGGACTCTCCTTCTCCTGGCCCTGCGGCAGGCAGTAGCGCTTCGCCGGCCCATAGCGACTCCAGGGTTTCGCGTTGACGCACTACGTGAAACGTATCGCCGTCCACCATCACCTCGGCGGGGCGGGGCCGGCTATTATAATTCGATGCCATGACGAAACCGTAGGCGCCGGCCGAGCGTACCGCCAGCAGGTCACCGGCCCCCAGCGCCAGTTCACGCTCCTTGCCGAGGAAGTCGCCGGTTTCACACACCGGGCCGACGATGTCATAGGTCGCCTGTTCGTGCTCTGTGTGGGTATCGACGGGCACAATGGCCTGCCAGGCCTGGTAGAGCGAGGGACGAATCAGATCGTTCATGCCGGCGTCGACGATGGCGAAGTTTTTGGTCTCACCGGGCTTGAGATATTCGACCCGGGTCAACAGTACGCCGGCATTGGCGGCGATCGAGCGGCCCGGTTCAAAGAGCAGGGTCAACCCTTCGCTGTGCTCCCACTGGGCGAGGCGCTGCAGCAGTGCAGCGGCATACTCGAAGGGCTGGGGTGGACGTTCATCACGGTAGGTGACACCCAGGCCACCACCGAGGTCGAGATGTTCCACCGTGATGCCGTGCTCACGCAGGCGGTCGAGCAGCAGCAATAGACGCTCCAGTGCATCGAGGAAGGGCGAAAGCTCGGTCAGCTGCGAGCCGATGTGGCAATCCAGGCCCACGACCCTGACGTAGGGTAGCCGGGTGGCCAACTGGTAGACATCCAGCGCTTCGTCGACCGGAATGCCAAACTTGTTCTCTTTCAGGCCGGTGGAGATGTAGGGGTGGGTGCCGGCATCCACATCGGGGTTGACCCGCAGTGACACGGGTGCCACCTTGCCCAGCCGCTCGCCCACGGCGTTGAGGCGCTCAAGCTCGGGGCGCGACTCGACGTTGAAGCACTTGATGCCTACTTCCAGTGCGCGAGCCATTTCCGGCTCTTGCTTGGCAACACCGGAGAACACCACCTTGGCCGGGTCCCCACCGGCGGCCAGCACACGCTCCAGCTCACCCACCGAAACGATATCGAAGCCCGCGCCCAGACGCGCCAGCAGATTCAGCACCGCCAGGTTGGAGTTGGCCTTCACCGCATAGCAGATCAGGTGGGGGTGGCTGCCTAATGCCTCGGTATAGGCACGATAATGGTGGGTCAGGGCCGCCCGCGAGTACACGTAGCAGGGCGTGCCGATTTCAGCCGCTACCTGCGCCAGCGAGACGTTTTCACCATGGAGTACGCCATCACGGTATTCGAAGTGATTCATGGTCAGTTTGTGTCCTCCTCGGTGGCGTCGGTAGCGGGCTCCTGCTGCGAGGTGGGACGGCTGCCATAGCGTTCCGCGGCAGCTTCGTCATCCGGCAGATAGAGCGGCCCCTTCTGCCCGCAGCCGGCCAGCAGTAAGACCAGGGCCAAGGGGCCCACTGTCTTCAACAGCGCAGGTGTCATGAGTGCTGCTCCAGGGCGGCCAGGGCGTCGCGGGCGCGTTGGGCGGCGGCGCGCACCTGGTCCGGAGCGGTGCCACCGATGTGGTTGCGGGCCGCCACCGAGCCCTCCAGGGTCAAGACGTCAAATACGTCGGCTTCGATGACGTTGGAGAACTGGTGCAACTCGTCGAGGGTCATCTCGGAGAGGTCCTTGCCCTCACGCAGGCCAAAGGCGACAGACTGGCCCACAATTTCGTGGGCATCGCGGAAGGCCACGCCGCGGCGCACCAGGTAGTCGGCCAGGTCGGTGGCGGTGGAAAAGCCCCGCCGGGCGGCTTCGTACATGCTTGCTTTACGCGCTTCGATAGCCGGCACCATGTCGGCGAACGCCTTGAGACAGTCACGCACGGTATCGAGAGTGTCGAACAGCGGCTCCTTGTCCTCCTGGTTGTCCTTGTTGTAGGCCAGGGGCTGGGACTTCATCAACGTCAGCAGACCCATCAGGTGGCCGTAGACCCGCCCGGTCTTGCCACGTACCAGTTCGGGCACGTCAGGGTTTTTCTTCTGCGGCATGATCGAACTGCCGGTGCAGAAGCGGTCGGGCAGGTCGATGAAGTCGAACTGGGCGCTGGTCCACAGCACCAGCTCTTCACTCATGCGCGACAGATGCATCAGCAGGATGCTGGCGAAGCTGGCGAATTCAATGGCAAAGTCACGGTCGCTCACGGCGTCCAGCGAGTTCTCGGCGGGGCGCTCGAAACCCAGCAGCTCGGCGGTCACATGGCGATCAATGGGATACGTGGTGCCGGCCAGGGCCGCCGCTCCCAGCGGCATCACATTGACGCGCTTGCGGCAGTCAAGCAGTCGCTCGTGGTCACGGGCGAGCATCTCCTGCCAGGCCAGCAGGTGGTGGCCAAACGTGACCGGCTGGGCTGTCTGCAGGTGGGTAAAGCCGGGCATGATGGTATCGGCTTCACGCTCGGCAAGGGCAATCAAGCCCTCACGCAAGCGCTTGAGCTCGGCCTCGACCACATCGATCTCATCGCGCAGGAAGAGGCGGATATCCGTCGCTACCTGGTCGTTGCGCGAGCGGCCGGTGTGCAGTTTCTTGCCGGTAATGCCGATCTTTTCGGTCAGCCGCGCCTCGATGTTCATGTGTACATCTTCAAGCTGTACCGACCACTGGAACTCGCCCCGCTGAATTTCGCCACGGATCTCGTCGAGACCCGCGATGATGGCGTCGCGCTCGGTGTCGGTCAGTACGCCTACCCGGGCCAGCATGGTGGCGTGGGCGACGGACCCCTGAATATCTTGCAGGGCAAGGCGTTGATCGAAATCGACCGAGGCGGTGAAGCGTTCGACAAAGGCGTCGGTCGGTTCGCTGAAACGACCGCCCCAGGACTGGTTGGTGCCGGGGTTGGAGGAACTCGAGCTCATCGGCGTGGGCATCCTGCGTATTGCATGCTGTAGCGTTGACGAAATGCCGCATGATAACGGCAGTAATAAGTAGATGCAGTGTACCAGAGTCAGCGGTTCAGGCTGCTGCGTCAATGGCTCCGATTTCTCCTGTCCCGCTGGGTGCTTTATGATGGAGGCAAGAGCTTCTAGCGGCCGTAACCGAGTCCGGTGCGGTAACCGATTGCTGAGCAGGGCTGTTTGACGGCCCGTTGTACTGGGAGATTGTCGTGAGTTC
>DXFC01000022.1 GCA_019114645.1 Candidatus Halomonas stercoripullorum | reverse complement strand
CACTTCCGCATGAATTGCCGCCGGACGCGCGAACGGCACGTTGGGGTCGAGGTTACCCTGTAGCGCGACCTTATGACCCACCCGGGCACGAGCGTCGGACATCTCGGTCGTCCAGTCGAGACCCACCGCATCCGGCCCCGCCTGAACGATATCCTCGAGCCACTGGCCACCATTCTTGGTAAACAGAATGACCGGCACGCGCCGTCCTTCATGCTCACGGATCAGACCGGCTACGATCTGCTCCATATAGCGCAGCGAGAACTCCAGATAAGCCGGTGTGGAGAGTACGCCACCCCAGGTATCGAAGATCTGTACCGCCTGGGCACCGGCACGAATCTGGGCGTTCAGGTAATCCGTCACTGCAGTCGCCAGGATATCGAGCAGTTCATGCATCACGCTGGGCGTGTCATACAGCATGGTCTTCACATGACGGAAGTCCTTGCTCGAACTGCCCTCCACCATATAGGTAGCAAGGGTCCAGGGGCTGCCAGAGAAGCCGATCAGCGGCACGCGACCGTTCAGTTCGCGACGAATGGTCGACACCGCCCGCATCACGTAGTCGAGATCACGCTCGGCATCCGGCGCCTTGAGCGCCATGACATCGGCTTCTGTACGCACCGGCTTATGGAACTTGGGGCCTTCTCCTGTTTCGAAGTAGAGGCCCAGCCCCATGGCATCGGGAATGGTGAGAATGTCCGAAAACAGGATAGCGGCATCCAGCGGATAGCGCTCCAGTGGCTGTATCGTCACCTCACACGCCAGATCCTGATTACGGCACAAGTCCATGAACCCTCCCGCGTCAGCGCGGGCGGCACGATATTCAGGTAGATAGCGGCCAGCTTGGCGCATCATCCAGACAGGGGTACGGTCCACTGGCTGGCGCAGCAGGGCACGTAGAAAGCGATCGTTCTTGAGATCCATGCAGGCAATCATCCACAGGAAATGTCGGCCTATTGTAGCCTATCCATGGCAACACGGCTTGACCCCGGCCAAGCTTCGCTGGTTTGGCACGAACGACCTAGGGTTTGGCCGTGAGCCGTTCTCCAGTTCCTGCTAGAATGCGCTCTCTGCTTCCGGCATCGCCAGGTTTTCACCGAGGTACCCCGTGACCGTTCGATTCATCGCCGCCTCCCGGCTGCCCACCCCCTGGGCCACCTTCACCATGCATGGCTTCGAAGACGAGGCCACTGGCAAGGAGCATGTCGCCTTGACCCTGGGCGACATTGCCAACGGTGAGCCGGTCCTTGCCCGGGTACATTCAGAGTGCTTGACCGGCGATGCGCTGTTTTCCATGCGCTGCGACTGCGGCTATCAACTGCAGGAAGCCCTCAAGCGCATCGCCGAAGAGGGCCGCGGCGTTCTGTTCTACCTGCGCCAGGAAGGGCGTGGTATCGGTCTGCTCAACAAAATTCGCGCCTACCATCTGCAGGACCAGGGCGCAGACACCGTAGAAGCTAACGAGCGCCTTGGTTTCGCTGCCGACATGCGCCGCTACGACCTCTGCGTACCGATGCTCAAGCATATGGGCATCAACAGCCTGCGACTGATGACCAACAACCCGCGCAAGGTCGATGCCCTGGCCCAGGCGGGCGTGACCATTGCCGAGCGGGTGCCGTTGACCACCGGCCTTAACCCGCACAATGAGCACTACCTCTCCACCAAGGCGGGCAAGCTCGGCCACATGATGGCACTGGGCGACTTCACCCAGGCCGGCCATGGGGATGACCCCAGCAAACCCTGATACAACCTGGTGTAAGAAATTTCTTACAGAAATGGGCTGAATTTTCTTACGCAAAACTTGCTTCAGGTTAACGTCGCGCAAGACCTTCGTTGGCAAACTGACCCTGAACTGGGCACGGAGGCTCAGACAGGGACGACGGGGCCAGGAAGGCTCATCATCCAGGGAAGCTCAGGCACAAGGATGCTTGAGAAGGATGTAAGGAAGCGAAGATGCAGCCCGGCCGCGAGGCCGGGCTTTCTTTGTTTTGGGTCGGGCGGGTTGTTTCGGGCACGGCCCAAGCACCGCCGGCATCTCAAAGTGTCGTTTTAAAGTTTTCTTCGAAGCCGCCGATAAAGGGCAACACCCCCTATTTAAACGAACGTTTGTTCATATCTTGGCTTACGAAGGAAAATTCTCGATGAAGCTCTCCAAGTCCCTGTTACTCACTGCCACTGCCCTGACGATGGCCAGCTCTCAGGCCATGGCAGATCCGGATATCCGCATCAGCGGCTTCGGTACGCTCGGGTACGTCACCTCCAATACGGACGACGCTCAGTACCGCAGCAACTTGCGTCAGCACAAGGGAGCCACCGACTCTGACGGAGACTGGGGCGTTGATAGCCGCCTGGGCTTGCAGGCCAATACCCGCTTTAACGACACTTTCTCGGCCGTCGCCCAAGGTTATATCAGCCGGCGTGATGGTGATTCTTCACCCGACCTGGAATGGCTATTCCTGCAGGCCGATGTAATGGATGGTACCAGTGTGCGCGTCGGCCGCATGCTCGTGCCCACCTTTTTTCTCTCCGACTTCCGCCATGTTGGCTACGCCCAGCATTGGCTGCGTGCTCCCGTGGAAGTCTACGGCACTTTCCTCAACACCTCCTTCGACGGGATACAAAGCGTTTCTCGTTTCACAGCGGGAGACTACAACATCTCAGTGCAGCTCTCGGGCGGCGAGGCGACCGGCAACAAGAAGTACTTCCAGATCGGCGACCGCTTCAGCGAGACCGATGAGGAGAGCGACAGCCTCTACTCGGCGAACCTGACACTCCAGCGCGGCGACTGGACTGGACGGCTCGGTTATACCCATATGCGAAACGCCGAAATCGTCAGCATGGGGCACACCCTTTTCAAAGGACACGACGACTTCTTCAGCGCCGGCATTCAATACGACAACGGCGATCTGCTTGCCATGGCCGAGCATATCTGGCGTCGGTGGGACGCCAGTGGCGAACAAGACGGCACCCTCGACAGCGAAGCATTCTATCTGACCGCCGGCTATCGCTTCGGCAACCTGATGCCATACGCCACCTATTCCGAGTTTACGCCTAAGGGCGATGGCTATCTTGCCGGCCACCTCGGCACCAATGCCACTCGCAAGACGATGGCGATCGGCGCCCGCTGGGACATTGCACCGAGTTTCGCGCTCAAGGCCCAGGTGGAAGAAGTCAGCGGTGGGATGGGCGATCAGTTTCTGGCAGATCCCGTCCATCAGCTCGATGAGCCCAGGACCCAGGTTTACAGCCTCGCCCTCGACTTCATTTTCTAAGGAGTTCACATGAAAACCTGCCAATCCCTGTTCCTGGCTCTGCTGCTGAGCGCTTTCGCCGGCCTTGCCCATGCTGCCGACCTGGTCGTCATCGGGCACCCGTCCGCCTCGTCCCTGACTCAAGCGCAAGTGGCCGATATCTATCTGGGCAAGAGTAATAGCGGCACGTTATACGATCTTCCGGAAAGCAGCCCGTTGTTCGCCGCGTTCTACGAAAAGGCGACCGGACGCAACGTCTCACAGGTGAAATCCACCTGGGCAAGGCTGGTTTTTTCCGGCCAGGCACAGGCACCGACTCAACTGCCGGACTCCAACGCCGTGAAGCGCGCCGTGGCCGAGGATCCTCGCGCGATCGGCTACATAGAAAGGTCGGCTCTTGATTCATCGGTCAAGCCGCTTCTCGACCTGGAGTAAGTGATGCCCGCCGGCCCGCCAGGGCCGGTTTACATCCGTTAGGCAAGAGGCTATCAATGAAAATTCGCACTAAAATCTGGATGTTGCCACTCAGCACGGCATTTATCTTTCTTGTCGGCATCAGTTTGAGCTACCTGGTGGGGACCAATACTTCCGCAGCGATCGACAGGCTAAGGGACGTGGACAACCCCTACATGCTCGAAATCAACCAGATTGATCGTCATATCGACGCTTTTCGCACCCAGCTCCAGGCCGCGGCTGCCGAAGGCGACATCGATGCCTTGGGGCTTGTCGAATCCCTGAGCCAGCAAGTCTCTCAGCATATCCAAAATGTCTCCGGCATCCTTGGGAAAGAAGCGCTGGCCCAGCAGCTCGAAGACGCTTTCGCGGCCTATCAGTCGACGGCTATCGGCGCGACTCGCGCCATGTTGGGTGTAGGCGAACTGGGCAATCTTATTGGCGAAATGCAAGCCTCCCAGGCCGTGCTCTTGGAGCTGGTAGAAGCAGAGATGGCTAATGCCATGCAAGCTACCCTTGATCGACAAGCAGAAGCCAGCCAGGGCATCACCACAGCGCTCATCGTCAATCTGCTCACGGGACTCGTGGTACTGCTGGTGCTAGGCCTGGCCTCCTACCTGGTTATCAATGCCGTCTGGCGTGAGCTTGGTGACGAGCCCGACAACCTGCGCAGGGCCATGAAGCGAGTGGCCGAGGGCGACCTCAGCACCGAACTGAAGGTGAAGGTTAATGACCAGGAGTCGCTGAATGCAAATGTGCAGCAGATGATGGTGACCCTCCGCAGGATCATCGGGCAGATTAGACAATCCACAGAATCCATCAGCGTCGCTTCGTCCCAGATTGCGACCGGCAACCACGATCTCAGCGTGCGCACCGAAACCACTGCCGCCAATCTGCAGCGCACTGCCGCCGCCACGGAGCAGCTGACGGTAACCGTGGGTCAAACCGCAGACTCGGCTCACCAGGCCGATCAACTTGCCTCGTCAGCGACCAGTGCCGCGGCCCGAGGCGGCATAATCGTCGAGCAAGTCGTGACCAACATGAGCGAAATCGAGGCTTCCTCACAGAAGATCACCGAAATCATCGGAGTAATTGATGGTATCGCTTTTCAAACCAATATCCTGGCGCTCAATGCATCAGTCGAAGCTGCCCGAGCAGGCGAGCATGGACGCGGGTTTGCCGTGGTGGCAAGCGAGGTGCAGCTACTGGCTCAGCGTAGCGCCGAAGCTGCCAGCGAGATCAAGACATTGATCGACAACTCGAGCGAGAAGGTGATCAGCGGAACCAAACTGGTACAGGACACAGGCGAGGCCATGAGCGAGATCGTCAAGGGCGTGCAACAAGTCACCGACATCATCGGTGAAATTAGCGCCGCAACCAGCGAACAGTCCTCAGGGCTTACCGCAGTGAATGATTCGGTTACCGCACTGGATGACATGACTCAGCAGAACGCTGCCCTAGTACAGGAGTCGGCTACCGCAGCTGCCAGCCTTAGCGACCAGACCGAAACACTCTCCAGGGTGGTAGCGGCATTTCGTCTGGCCCAGGACA
>DXFC01000175.1 GCA_019114645.1 Candidatus Halomonas stercoripullorum | reverse complement strand
ACCTGCGGGGGCAAAGCCACCATGGTCCACTACCTGGACGAAGCAGTAGAGATCATTGAGGTCGCGCATAGATCATCGTTACATAAATAGGACACTGAGGAAGAATATCACCCTCTACTGCTCTCGTCGTTCATTGAATAGTATCGTCTTATTGTCACTTCATGGCACACGCTTTCGTATGGAGTCTGGCTTGAAGAGAGTTCTCGGGGTTCATAGTGCGCCTCGGCCGCATTGGGTAGGGGATGGCTTTCCGATGCGCTCGTTGTTCAGCTATCAAGGTCTGGGACGCCATCTCAGCCCATTTCTGCTGCTCGACCATGCGCAGCCAACCCATTTTGACCCGGCGCCGCAACCTCGCGGCGTGGGGCAGCATCCCCATCGCGGCTTCGAAACCGTGACCATCGTCTATCAAGGTGAAGTGGCGCACCGGGATTCCACCGGCGCGGGCGGCACCATTGGCCCCGGCGATGTGCAGTGGATGACGGCTGGCGCGGGCATTTTGCACGAGGAATTTCACTCACCGGCATTCACCCAGCGCGGTGGCACCATGGAGATGGTTCAGTTATGGGTCAACCTGCCAGCCAGTGACAAAATGGCCGAGCCGGGCTACCAGAGCATCCTGAAAGAGCAGATTCCGGTGGCGGAGCTGCCCGCCGGTGCCGGAAGTGTCCGTGTCATTGCCGGCGAGTTTGGCGGCCAGCATGGCCCGGCACGTAGTTTTACGCCGATGGACGTGCTCGATATGCGCTTCAAGCAGGGCGCTACCGCTGAATTGCCCACCCGCGAAGGCCACACCCTGGCACTGGTGGTGTTGCAAGGTACGTTGCTGATCAACGGCAATAGTGCCAGTAAAGGGCAACTGGTGCATTTGGATCGCGCTGGCAGTGGTGTCGTCATCGAGGCCAACAGCGATGCCGTGGTGTTGTGGCTGTCGGGTGAGCCGATCAATGAACCTATCGTCGGCCACGGCCCCTTCGTGATGAATAGTCAGGATGAAATTGTTCAGGCTATCGACGACTTCAACCTTCAAACACTAACCCAAACATGAGGAAATTGAGCATGTCCAATAAAGCGATTGAGATCTACCGCAAGCGTCGCAGCCAGTATGCCTTGGGCAAGAACCTGCCGATGGGTAACGAGCAGGTTATTGCTTTGATCAAGGAGGCGATACGTCAGGCCCCCTCTTCTTTCAACTCGCAAAGCTCGCGGGCGGTGATTCTGTTCGGCGCAGAGAGCGAGCGGTTCTGGGAGTTGACCAAAGAAGCGCTGCGTCCATTGGTACCGGCCGACGCTTTCGCCAACACGGAAGACAAGCTGGCCAGCTTTGCGGCGGGAGCGGGTACCGTGCTGTTCTTCGAAGACCAGGATGTCATAAAAGGGCTGCAAGAGCAGTTTGCCCTCTACGCCGATAACTTCCCGGTCTGGTCGGAGCATAGTTCCGGCATCGCCCAGTTTGCGGTCTGGACTGCCCTGGCTGAAGCCGGAATCGGGGCCAGCCTGCAACACTACAATCCGGTGGTGGATGCTGCTGTGGCAGAAACCTGGGATATCCCCGCGTCTTGGAAGCTTCGTGCGCAGATGCCATTCGGCTCCAACGAGGCCGATTTTGGCGAAAAAACCTTTATGGACGACGAGCAGCGTTTCCGGGTCTTTGCTTGAGTCGCGCTATCCGGCGTTCTCAGTGCAGGCATGACACGAAGTCCTGTCCAGGCTTGGCTGCTTGAACCTGCCTAAAGTTGACAAGGCCATGCTTTTTTAGCGTGGCCTTGTCACAACTGGCTGTTTGAAATAACGGCTCAGGCCAAGCGACGCCCCAGCGCCTGCATGAAGCGGGTACTCGCTGCCAGCTGCTCAATCTCGATATATTCGTCGGGCTGGTGGGCCTGACGGATGCTCCCGGGGCCACAGATGATGGTGGGTAGTCCGACTCGCTGGAATTGTCCCGCCTCGGTGGCATAAGCCACTGCACCACTGGGTTGCGCGCCCTCATCCAGCAGCTCACGGCACAGCTTCAGCACCTCGGTGTTATTGTCGTCGGCCAGTGCCGGTACGGTCAGGTTGAGGGCTTCGGTAACGATACCGGTGTCGGGAGCGCGCTGCTGCATCTCGGCCTCAAGCTCGGCAGCATAGGCATTCACGCGGCTGAGCAGCTCTTCAAAACGGTCACTGGGCAAGTGACGAATCTCCCACTCGAATATACATTCGCGCGCCATGATGTTGATGGCGGTGCCGCCGGCAATCTTGCCCACATGCAAACTGGAGTGGACGACGTTGAAGGCTTCATCGATACGTCCTTCGGCGCGCAACTCCGTCATGATGTCCTCAATCCGGGATACCAGTCGTGCTGCCACATGGATGGCGGAAACGCCCTGGTCGATCTGACTGGAGTGGGCGGCGCGGCCGGTCACGGTGGTGCGCAGGTTAGTGGCGCCCTTGTGCGCGACCACTGGCTGCATCAAGGTTGGCTCGCCAACGATTACGGCATCAGGACGCGGGTGCTCGGCCATCAGGCGATCGATCATGCGGGGGGCACCGATACACCCCACTTCCTCGTCGTAGGAGAGCGCCAGATAAATTGGCCGCTGCAAGCCCTGAGCCATCCAGTTGGGCACTTCGGCCAAGGCGCAGGCAATGAAACCCTTCATGTCACAGGTGCCGCGGCCGTACAACTTGCCGTCGCCTTTATCGGTGAGGATGAAGGGGTCGCTTGACCAGGGTTGGCCATCTACCGGTACCACATCAGTATGGCCCGAGAGAACCACCCCACCTGCTACCTCGGGGCCGATACGTGCCAGCAGATTGGCTTTACTGCCATCGTCGTTCTCCACCCGCCAGTGTTCCACATTGAACTGGTCAAGATAGGCTTCAATAAAGCGGATCAGCTCAAGGTTGGAGTCGCGCGATACAGTGGCAAAGCCCACTAAGCGCTCAAGCATCTCGGTGGCGGTCATGGAGGTCTCCGGGAAGGGTTTGCCATAGCTTAACATGCGCCTCTTAAAACACATCGGGCCGGCATTTGCCGGCCCGATGTGTTATTGGGGCTTACCCTCCCCAGGCAATTCGAATCAGCCACCCTGTGAGCAGGGTCACGACGAAGGCGCCGATGATATTGAGGAATAGACCGGCACGGATCATGGACTGAATTTTCATGTGCCCGGTAGCAAAGACAATGGCATTGGGCGGTGTCGCCACGGGCATCATGAAAGCGCAGCTGGCGGCAATGGCAGCAGGCGCAGCAAGCAGAATGGGATCAATACCCATGGAGATCGCCATGGCACCGATCAGCGGCAGAAAGGCGGCAGCGGTAGCGGTGTTCGAGGTTATCTCGGTGAGAAAGATAATCACTAGTACCACTACGCCGACCAAGAGGATTGCCGGCAACATGCCAAAGACAACCAGCTGAGCAGCAATCCATTCGGCTAACTGCGAGCTGGTCACGGCACCGGCGAGAGCCAGGCCACCACCGAACAGCAGCAGAATGCCCCAGGGCAGGTCCTTGGCGTCCTCCCAACTCATCAGTTGGGTATGGCGCTCGGTACCGCTGGGAATGATGAATAGTGCCACGCCGGCAATAATCGCAATACTGGTATCGGAGAGCCAGTCGATACCCATGGAATTGAGCATTGGGCGCAGTATCCAGGCCATTGCTGCCAGCAGGAAGACGGTACCAACGCGGCGTTCTGCCTGGCTCATCGGTCCCAGTTTTTCCAGCTCGTCCCGTACGACATTAATACTGTCATCGCTGGTCTTGAGGTTAAAGCCGCCACGGGTGAGCCAGCCCCAGGCCGCTATCATCATGACAATACTGACCGGAAGGCCAACGATCATCCACTGGGCGAAGCCGATGTGGAAGTCATGGGTATCGGCCATGTAACCCGCCAGCAGTGCGTTGGGTGGCGTGCCGATCAAAGTGGCGATACCGCCAATACTGGCGGCATAGGCAATCGCCAGTAGCAGCGCCGTGGCATAGCGCTTGATCTCTGCTTCGTCGTCACTCTTGAGCAGTGAGATAACCGAGATACCGATAGGCAGCATCATGATGGCGGTGGCAGTGTTGGATACCCACATGCTGAGGAAGCCGGTAGCAATCATGAAGCCGGCGATTTGTTGACGAGGTTTCTGGCCGACGACCAAGAGTACCCGCAGCGCGATACGTTGGTGCAGATTCCAGCGCTGCATGCCGATACCCAGCAGGAACCCCCCCAGGAACAGGAAGATGACCGGATTTCCGTAGTTCGACGTGACCGAACCGAGACCACCGATGCCGAGGGCGGGAATCAGGATGATGGGCAGCAGTGAGGTAGCCGGAATCGGAATGGCTTCGGTTGCCCACCAGGTTGCCAGCAAGAGTGCGAGGCCGGCACAGGCCCAGGCGGCTTCCGTCATGCCTGCCGGTGCCGGCAGCACAAGGGTCATTAACAGCCACAGCGGGCCCAGCCAGAAGCCGATGCGGGCGGCACGCCCGGGAGGTTGTTTCTCGGATAGTGTAGAAGCAGTCATTTGTTCACTCAGTCAAACACGCATAAATAATATGAATATCAATGCTCTGGAGCAGGTTTTGAGTCGTCACGTGTTATTTGAGCTATTGGGGCAACGTGTTCATGAACCGTTTTTTCTATACCGTTTCATCAACGGTGTTGTGTCGAGTCCGGAGCGACAGGGGGGGTATCGTAGTGCCACCCACGACTAAAGGCTATGGTTGGCTTGCGCTATTATTCAATTCCCACGCTTCAACTACGTCAGCGGCGGGTAGTCCAGAGTTTGACGGAGCCGTTCGGCATGGGCGGCAATCCAGTCGGGATCGAAGGGGCCCCAGTCACGGATGACGTAGGCACCGATATTGTGGCGCGCTCCCTTGCTGTTCTCGAACTCGCAGACAATATCCAGCTCGCTCAGGGCGGCAAGGGTGTCCTGGGCGGTGCGCCTGGGCATACCGGTGGCGGTTGTCACGGCGGGGACGCTGGCGATACCAAGAGAGACCAGGTGGGCCACATAGAGGCGACGATAAAAGCTGGATTTGGTTTTGCTGAGGGCCATGGGATGTCTCGTGAATCAGGGAGTCTCGGAAGCGCTGGCGTAGGCCTTGGTCAGAGTGCGGCCAAATTGCAGCTCGGCCAGGTGACGATAGAGCGGGCTGTCG
>DXFC01000174.1 GCA_019114645.1 Candidatus Halomonas stercoripullorum | reverse complement strand
TGACGTCGAGTTCCGGCAACTCACGCGCTGCATACTCTGAGGCGGAGTAGACCGAAGCCCCGGCCTCACTGACCATTACCTTCGCGAGCGACTTCTTGCCGGCGAACAGTTTGACTACATCGCCGGCCAGCCTGTCGGTTTCGCGGCTGGCGGTACCGTTGCCCACGGCGATCAGTGCCACATCGTGCTTGTCGACCAGCCCGGCGAGCTTCGCCAGCGAGCCGCTCCAGTCATTGCGCGGGGCATGGGGAAAGATCGTGGCGTGTTCGAGAAACTGCCCGGTGGCATCCACTACCGCTACCTTGCATCCCGTGCGCAGGCCCGGGTCGATGGCCAGGGTGGCTTTCTGCCCCGCCGGGGCGGCTAGCAGCAGGTCCTTGAGGTTGGCGGCGAAGACATCAATGGCCTCAGCCTCGGCGCGCTCGCGCAGGCGCCCCATCAGCTCGGTTTCAAGGTGGGTGTAGAGCTTGACCCGCCAGGTCCAGCGCACCACATCGGCCAGCCACCTGTCGGCAGCACGCCCCTCATCACGAATATCAAAGTGACGTGCAATCGTCACCTGAGCGGGATGAATGGGCGCTTCCTCCTCGCCAGGCAGACGAATGGCCAGTGCCAATATGCCTTCGTTACGGCCACGGAACATGGCCAGCGCACGGTGGGAGGGTACCCTGGCCAGTTTTTCGTCATGTTCGAAATAGTCGGAAAACTTGGCGCCTTCGCGCTCCTTGCCCGCGAGTACCCGTGCGCTGAGCTCGCCCTCCTGCCATAGCCGCTCGCGCAGCCCACCCACCAGCTCGGGGTCTTCGGCAAAGCGCTCCATGAGGATTTGGCGTGCGCCGTCGAGGGCCGCCTTGGTATCTTCAATGGCGGGAATATCCCCTTCCGCCGGGCGCAAGTAGTTGGCGGCTTCCACTTCCGGATCCCGTGTCGGGTCGGCCAGCAGGGCATCGGCCAGTGGCTCAAGCCCCGCCTCCCGGGCTATTTGAGCCTTGGTGCGGCGCTTTTTCTTGTAGGGCAGATAGAGGTCTTCCAGACGCTGTTTGGTATCAGCGGCCTGAAGCTGTTCCGCCAGCTCCGGTGTCAGCTTGCCCTGTTCGTCAATCGCGGCCAGCACCGCGACACGCCGCTCCTCCAACTCGCGCAAGTAACGCAGGCGCTCGTCGAGGGTGCGCAGCTGGGTATCATCAAGCTCGCCGGTCACCTCTTTGCGGTAACGTGCGATAAAGGGCACGGTGGCACCGCCGTCGAGCAGCTCCACGGTGGCCGCAACCTGCGGCGGACGAATGGCGAGCTCTTCGGCGAGCCGGGCAATAATGCGGTTGGTGGCGTCCATGACTTCCTTGGTATTACAGCAACAAAAGATCGCGTCACGGTACCACAAAGCAGAGGGCCGCGGCAGGCAATGCCCACCGCGGCCCCGGATGTGTCAAACCAGCCATTCAAACGCCGCTGGAATATTTAGCGGCTAGCGTCTCTCAGGTCAGGCTGGGCCCGGCCTTGATGATGGCTTCGCTGACACCATCGAACTTCTTGAAGTTATCGACGAACTTGGCTGACAGATCGTTACGCTTGCGGTCGTAGGCGGCCTTGTCCTCCCAGGTTCCACGCGGGTCAAGCAGGCTGGAGTCGACACCCGGAACCGATACCGGTACGTCCAGGTTGAGCCCTTCCAGACGCTGGGTCTCGATCTCGCGCAGCACGCCGGACTGGATGGCGCTGATGATGGCGCGGGTGGTAGGGATGGAGAAGCGTGAGCCGCCTTCGCCGTAGGAGCCACCGGTCCAGCCAGTGTTGACCAGGTAAACCTGGGCGTCCTTGGCCTCGACACGCTTGATCAGCAGGTCGGCATAGACACGCGCCGGACGCGGAAAGAAAGGTGCCCCGAAGCAGGTAGAGAAGGTGGCCGACAGCCCCTCGTCGGAGCCCATCTCGGTGGAACCCACCTTGGCGGTGTAGCCGGAGAGGAAGTGGTACGCCGCCGCCTCCTTGGATAGCACCGACACCGGCGGCAGCACGCCGGACATATCGCAGGTCAGGAAAACGATGGCGTTGGGCTCGCCGGCACGGTTCTCCGGTACCCGCTTCTCGACATGCTCCAGCGGGTAGGCGGCACGGGAGTTCTGGGTCAGGCTGTCATCGGCGTAGTTGGGCTCGCGACGATCATCGAGCACCACGTTTTCGAGTACGGTGCCGAACTTGATGGCATCCCAGATCACCGGCTCGTTCTTGGCCGAAAGGTCGATGCACTTGGCGTAGCAACCGCCTTCGATGTTGAAGACGGTGCCGGGGCCCCAGGCATGCTCGTCGTCACCAATCAGGTAACGCGCCTGATCCGCAGAGAGCGTGGTCTTGCCGGTACCGGAAAGGCCAAAGAAGAGGCAGGTTTCGCCATCTTCCCCCACGTTGGCCGAGCAGTGCATGGGCAGCACGTCGAGGGCCGGCAGCAGGAAATTCTGTACCGAGAACATCGCCTTTTTCATTTCACCGGCGTAACGCATGCCGGCAATCAGCACTTTCTGCTGGGCGAAATTGATAATCACGCAGCCATCGGAGTTAGTGCCGTCACGGGCAGGATCACACTCGAAGAACGGAGCATTGAGAATGCTCCACTCCTCTTTGGCCGAGGGATTGTAGCCCTCGGGACGCACGAACATGGTGCGTCCAAAGAGGTTGTGCCAGGCGGTTTCCGTGGTGACCCGCACCGGCAGATAGTGAGCCGGATCGCTGCCTACATGAAGCTCGGAAACAAATCGCTCGCCACTGCCCAGGTACTCTTCGACACGAGTCCACAGCGCATCAAACTTATCGGAATCGAAGGGGCGGTTGACGCTGCCCCACTCGATGTCGCCACTGGTGGTGGGCTCATCGACAATAAAACGGTCCTTGGGTGAACGGCCAGTGCGCAGGCCGGTATTCACTACCAGGGCGCCGTTGGCGGCCAGGTGGCCTTCACCGCGTGCCACAGCCCGCTCGATCAGTTCGGCGGTGCTGAGGTTGACGTGTGCTTGAGGAGCGGCTTGGGATGTGGTCATGTCGTTTCCTGGGCCTTACGGCCGGTTCTCTCTCATGTGCCAGGCGCGTGTACGCCATTGCATTATGTTTTTGATCGTGTCGCAGGTCGATCAACCATTAAGCGGGCGCCATTATGGCAAAAAGCCGCCCAGCGGGAAACGGCAACTTTGCCCACGTTTCT
>DXFC01000173.1 GCA_019114645.1 Candidatus Halomonas stercoripullorum | reverse complement strand
TGCCTGGCTGGGGGTGTCGCTGCGTTGTATTTGCTGGCGTAGATCAATTCGCTGCTGCACGAGAACGTCTAGCAGAGCGAGTTTTTCGACCAGGCGGTTCCTGTCGTTGCGGATTTCCTCAAACTGCTCGTGGGTTGCCCGCAGTGCTGCCAGTTGAGAGATAAGCCGGTCAATCCACTCGGCGCGATCAGCCACCTCGAACATGGCTTCACGACGCTGAAAGTGGTTATTGGCGAGTAAGAGCAACGCACTGCTGGAGACGAGACTTTCTGTCTGTTGGCGCAAAAGATTGGCCGTCATCAGCTCCTGAGTCTTGTGCTCGGCCAGGTGCGACACGGTCAGGCGGTACTGGGTGAAGGCATTCAGCGCCAGCAGAATGGCTCCCAGGGTGACCGCCATAAGCACCAGGCTTAGCACAACCGTGCGGCTCATCAGGCCTGTGAGCCAGGGTGAAGCATTGGCTACAGGCTGCTCTGGTACTGCAGCCGTTTGTTTAGTACCCATGGCACTCCACCGTGAAGCTGCATGCCTTGTAGACAGGCAGCTCAATTATGCGTCAGTTCGCACCCAGTTCAGCTCTATTTATACCACTATGTTATCGGCATATACCTCCGTTACTTGAGCCGCGCAGGCGGGATAGTGCTGAGTCAACGCAGTGATTCGCTGACTCGGCACTTGGGCAGTGGCTCCTGTGGCTGCGGCTGCTAGAATGGCCGGTCCGTCAGTAAACGAATTGATAACCGAATGTCTGGCATTTCACGCCCCGTCGCAACCAATCAAAGCGGTCCTCATCAGGATGTGATACGGCGTGTCGAACGCGCTTTGTCCCACCCTTGGCGCAAACCTGTGGCCGAGCATACCCGTGCGGCATTTGCCAGGGCTGATGCCTGGCTTGAACGACAAAGGGGCGCTGAGCGTCCACTGATCCTCGATGCCGGCTGTGGCGTCGGTATCTCCACGCGACATCTGGCGGCCCGCTTTAGGGATCATCTGGTCATTGGTGTGGATCGCAGTGCCGAGCGCCTTTCGCGGGAGCATGGTGAGATCAGCGACAATGCGCTGTTGCTACGTGCCGATCTGGTTGATTTCTGGCGTCTGGCACTGGTGGCAGGCTGGCAGCCGGTACGCCATTACTTGCTCTATCCCAACCCTTACCCCAAGGCGGCTCATCTCAAGCGGCGCTGGCATGGCCATCCGGTGCTGCCGGTCATCCTGGCGCTGGGCGGCAGGCTGGAACTACGTTCCAACTGGCAGCTCTATGTGAAGGAGTTTGCCCAGGCGCTATTGCACGTCACGGGAGTTTCTTGTCCGATCGAGCCCTATACACCAGACGCCAGCTATCTGACCCCGTTTGAAGCCAAGTATCATGCCAGTGGGCATGCACTGTGGCGGTTGACTGCCATACTTCCCCACCGGCCCGAGCTGGGGCTTGAGGGGTGTCAAGCATGCGGCACGATGGCAGCTCCCCATATGCTGCAACAGGAGGATTGATGGCGTTTGTCTATCTGGCGCTGGCCATTGTGGCGGAAGTGATCGGCACCAGCGCGCTCAAGGCGACCGAGGGTTTTACCCGGCCTGGCCCAACCCTGATTGTTGTGATTGGCTACGGCATCGCATTTTATTTGTTGTCATTGGTGTTGCGTACGCTGCCGGTGGGTGTCGCCTATGCGATCTGGGCCGGGATGGGTATCGTACTGGTGACGCTGGTGGCGTTGCTGGTATATGGCCAGCGGCCTGACCCGCCAGCTGTGCTGGGGATTGCCCTGATCGTAACCGGTGTGGTGGTGATCCAGCTGTTTTCCCGGGTAGCAGTCCATTGAGGCGTTTCGTTTTGTTTTTGTCGGGGCAGGATTCAACGATGTCGAGCGTTTTTTACAGACTTCGCTACTGGCTGCTTTGCGGTATGTTGCTGGTCCCTTCAGGTGCCTGGGCGTCGGGCTTTGCCGAGCTATCGACGTTGACGGAGCGGGGATTTCGGGTCAGTGCCGAGGCCAGGCTGCTGGGGGATGGAGAGCGAGCCGGTGTGGTGCTCGGGGCTATCGAGCCGGAGCGCCTGCTCTCACCGGCCTCGGTGACCAAGGCCTACCTGGCGGCAGCCGCCCTGCATCGCTGGGGGCCACAGCACCGTTTCACGACGCCACTGGTCAGTACCGCCGAGCTGGCGTCCGACGGTGTTTTGCGGGGCGACCTGATATTTGATGGTAGCGGTGACCCGGCGCTGGTCACCGAGGACTTGTGGCGGCTGGCACAGCGCCTGTATCAGGCCGGTGTGCGTGAAGTGGAGGGGCGCCTGATTGTCAGCCAGTGGCGTTTCGGTCCGGTGGAGTGCATCACTACGGATCGTTGTGAGGCTCGCTCACGTACCGCTAACAGCTATAGTGCGCTGCTCACCTCGGCGGGGGTCAATCTAGGCAACTGGTGTGTCAACGTGGCGCCCGGTTGGGCAGCTGGCGAGCCTGCGCGTGTCACCAGCTGTGACAGCCAAGGCTTGATCGTGGATATCGACAACCGTATTGAGACACGCGCAGCGAATGCAGGTACGGAATATAGTGCCGAGCGGGTCACGGGAGATAATGGCGATGTGATGATTTTGCATGGCCATGTCGCGTTGGGCAGTGCTCCCCGTGATGTATACCGGGCCAGCAGTGATCCCGCGCGCCAGACAGCACGTACGCTGATGGCCATGCTGGAGCTGGCGGGAATCGGCGTTGCGCAAGGCTATGCCGTTACCACCGAGCCTCCCGCAGTATCGGCGCGTACCCTGGCAGAGGTGGATGGCAGACCGCTGCAGGAACAGTTGTTGCGGATCATGAATTACTCCAATAATTTCATGTCCGACGTGCTCGCGCTGGGACTGGTCGATGCACCTCGCGGCAGCCTGATGCAGGCTGGCGAGGCACTGCAGGCATATGTGGAGGGCTTGCCTGATCATGGCCCGGTCGTGCTGCTCAGTGGCAGTGGCCTGACCACCGAGAACCGCACCTCGGCGCAGGGTGCCAACGTGCTGCTGGAGAGCATGTTCCATCGTGCGGCGCTGTTTCCCAGTTTCGTCGCCGGATTTCAGTCGCCGGCCAATGGGGTGTCACGTTTTATTCGTCGCGGTTCCGAGCTGTTCCAGGATCATGTCATGCTCAAGACCGGAACGCTCAACCAGCCCTACGCCGTACGCGCCTTGAGCGGCTACTTCCGCACCGACTCGGGGCGCTGGGGAGTCTTCACGGTCATGGTTAACGGTACCTCCTCCACACCCTGGCTCAACTGGGCCCAGGTGCTCGATCCACTGGCGCTGGACATGACGCGAATGATCGAGAATAACTGACCTTTCTTGAAGGACGGCAAGACGATGAAGCCAGCACGCAAGGGGTGGCGGCACCTGATTGATGCAACCGGTTACTCAATCAGGGGGCTTAAGGCAGCGGCACGCCATGAAACGGCGTTCCGGCAGGAGCTGGCGCTGTGCGCACCGTTGTTTCTGCTGGCACTCTGGATCGGCTCGGAGCCGGTGGAGTGGATACTGTTGCTGGGCAGCTGCCTCCTGGTGCTTGTTGTGGAGTTGCTTAACAGTGCCATCGAAACTGTGGTCGACCGTATCGGTCCCGAGTATCACGAGTTATCGGGGCGGGCCAAGGATATCGGCTCGGCGGCGGTGATGCTGGCATTGGCGGCGGCGGGTCTGACCTGGAGTCTGCTCGCCTGGCAAAAATTTATGGCTTGAGTGGTTAGCCGAGCTTTCAAGGCGTGCCCGCATGTCTCTTCCCCATGGTTTCTTCCCGGCCACTACCGTTCCCGCTGCGCTGCAGGGGGTCTTGAAGCATGCTGAAGGGAGACTGAGCAAGAGCCTGGCGCAAGCTGACAACCTGGCTGAATTGCATGGCCAGGCGTCGCTGACGCAAAGCTGGCTTGGGCTCGATATCAACCGGCGCCAGCACTTGGCGCGGGTCATGACGGTTTCCACTTTTGCCCTCGATACGCTGGTGCGCCATCCGGATTGGCTACCACAGCTTGCTGCCGGAGGGGAGCTGGACGCAGCCCCAGGTACCGATGCGCTGACCGCCTGGCTTGGCCGACGACTGGCAGAAGCCGAGGACGAAGCTGCGCTACACGCCGCACTGCGCACCTTTCGCCGGAAGCGCATGCTGGGCATCGTCTGGCGCGATCTGGTGCGCCCGCCGGGTGTCGACATGTGGAATACGGCAGCAGCAGTGGCGCAACTGGCCGAGGTGAGCCTGGAAGGCGCGCTTGGCTGGCTGGAACGACACCTGGCGCCGCGCTGGGGCTCTCCTGCACAGCGGGCCGACGGGCAGGAACAGCGCCTGGTGGTACTGGGCATGGGCAAGCTGGGTGCCGGTGAGCTGAACCTCTCGTCGGATATCGATCTGGTCTTCGCCTATCCCGAGCAGGGTGAGACCCAGGGCGGACGCAAGTCGCTCGAGCATCAGGAGTATTTCACCCGCTTGGGGCAGAAGCTGATCGCGGCGCTGGATGCCGTAACTGCCGACGGTTTCGTGTTTCGGGTCGATATGCGCCTGCGTCCGTTGGGGGAAGGGGGCCCATTAGTAGGCAGCTTTGCCTCGCTTGCCTCTTATTATCAGAATCAGGGGCGGGAGTGGGAGCGCTACGCACTCCTGAAGGCGCGTCCGGTAGCCGGCGACTTGGCAGCCGGGCAGGAGCTGCTCGAAGGTTTGCGGCCCTTCATTTACCGCAAGTATCTCGACTTCGGTGCCATCGAATCGCTACGCGAGCTCAAGTCGCTGATCAACCGTGAAGTAAAGCGCCGCGGTATGCAGGCCAATATCAAGCTCGGTTCTGGCGGTATTCGCGAGGTGGAGTTCGTGGTCCAGGCTTTCCAGCTGATCCGTGGCGGCCGCAATACGGAACTGCAAGTCACCTCGCTGCGGGCGGCGATGGCGCGTCTGCCGGTACTCGGTTTGTTACCGCACCGCGTAATCGATGAGCTGGCGCCCGACTATGTCTTTCTGCGTGAGCTGGAGCATGTTTTACAGGCGCTGGACGACCGTCAGACGCAGTGCCTGCCGGAAGCGGACATTGACCGCGCACGTGTTGCACTGGGGATGAACCTGCCGGATTGGGCAGCCGTCATGGCCCAACTCGATGCGGTGCGCGAGCGGGTACGCCAGCATTTCGATGCGGTTATCGCCGAGCCCGAAGAGGAGTTCGATGAAGCCGGCGTCGCCGAGGGGGAGCAGGCACTGTCGCTTGAAGAATGGCGTGCGCTATGGTGCGCTGAACTGGAAGAGAGCGAGGCCTTGGCACTGCTCGATGAGGCCGGTTTTGCGCAGCCCAAGACAGCACTCCAAAGCCTGGTCGCGCAGCGCCAGTCGCGCCAGGTACAAGGCATGCAGCGGATCGGTTACGAGCGTCTTGAGGCGCTGATGCCGCTGCTGCTGGATGCGGTGGCGGAGCATGCCGCACCCGATACGGCACTGGCGCGGGTGCTGCCGTTGATTGAAGCGGTGTTACGGCGTACTGCCTACCTGGCATTGCTGCGTGAAAACCCCGAAGCACTGGGTCATCTCATGCGCTTGTGCGTTGCCAGCCCCTGGATCGCCGAGCAGTTGGCTCGCCATCCCATTCTGCTGGATGAGCTGCTGTCGCCGGAAACCCTCTATACCCCGGCCGACAAGACAAGCCTGGCCGATGAATTGCGTCAGGTGTTGGCACGTATTGCCGAGGATGACGAGGAGGCGCAGCTCGAGGCGCTGCGGGTATTCAAGCATGCTCATGTGCTGCGCGTAGCGGCATCCGATGTGGCCGGCACTCGACACCTGATGAAAGTCAGCGACTATCTCACCTTCATTGCCGAGGTCGTGCTCGAAGCGGTGTTGGCCATGGCCTGGCGACACCTGGTGCGTAAGCATGGCTACCCGCTGCGCCAGGATGGTTCACGGGCTGGTGCCGCACCGGAGTTTCTTATCGTGGGCTATGGCAAGCTGGGCGGCATTGAGCTGGGCTACGGCTCCGATCTCGATCTGGTCTTCATCCATGCTGCCGATCCCCAGTCGGAAACGGATGGGGTGCGGCCCATCGATACGCCGCTGTTTTTTACCCGGCTGGGACAGCGCATTATTCATCTGCTGACCGCCATGACGCCGGCCGGCACCCTGTATGACGTGGACATGCGATTGCGTCCTTCAGGTAATGCCGGGTTGCTGGTGACGTCACTGGATGCCTTTGCCGACTACCAGCAGCGCGAGGCCTGGACCTGGGAACACCAGGCGTTGGTGCGTGCACGGGTCGTTGCGGGGCACTCGCCCCTGGCGCAGGCCTTTGATGCTGTACGCAAAGATGTGCTGGGCAGTCCGCGTGAGCCAGACGCACTGCGCAAAGATGTGCTGAAGATGCGCGACAAGATGCGCCAGCATCTGGGTGGCAAAGCCGCCCCCGAAGAGTTTGACCTCAAGCATGATCCCGGCGGGATGGTTGATATCGAGTTTTTGTGCCAGTTCGCGGTACTCTCCATGGGACACGCGACTCCCGGGCTGCTGCAGTGGAGTGACAATATCCGCATACTGGAAACCCTGGAAAGCAGTGGGCGTCTGCCAGCCGAGGAGTGCCGGCAGCTGCGCGAGGCCTATCTGGCCCTGCGCAGTGCGGCGCACCGGGCCTCACTGGCCCGTGAAGCGGCGTATGGCAAGGATGCCGATTTTCACTCGCACCGTCAGGCTGTCATGGCGGTGTGGCAGCGATTGCTTGAGCCACAACCTCCACCTGTTTAAGAGATCTATAATGAAGAAAGTGCTGGTGTTACATGGCCCCAATCTCAACCTGCTGGGAACCCGTGAACCCGAGATCTACGGGTATGAGACCCTCGAAGACATCAATACCACCCTCTACGAAAAGGCTGCACTCAACGGCTGGGACATCAAGGCGCTGCAGAGTAATCATGAAGGGGTACTGATCGACGCGATTCACGCCGCGCGCGAGGATGGTACCGTGGCGATCATCATCAACCCCGCCGCTTACACGCATACTTCGGTGGCGCTTCTCGACGCCCTCAACGCCTTTGCCGGCAAAGTGATCGAAGTGCACCTCTCCAACGTACACAAGCGTGAGGCGTTTCGTCACCACTCCTATGTTTCGCTACGCGCTGACGGCGTGATTGCCGGGCTCGGTAGCCAAGGCTATGTGGCTGCGCTGGAGGCGCTGATACGTACCGCCGAGCGCAGCTGATCCCCAGATACCACGGTCACTGTTTTGCTAGCGCAGCGAGTCGACCAGCTCACCATTGACCAGTAGTGTCTGGTGGGTAATCAGCAGGTGGTTGTTGAGCTCGTCCAGCTGCTCATCAGCCTGGGAGCGGTTTTGCTCAAGGAAGTGGATCGCTGCCGTATGCAGTTCGATCTGGTAGTCCAGGTAGGCCTCATCGAACGCCGCACCTTCAAGTTCCTGTAGTGCCGTGTAGGCTTCGTTTTCATGCAAGGCGTCGTCTTGTCCTGACGTGATCTCGTCATTATCACGGGCATTGTGCAGCCACTCATTGAGAAGCCCATGGTCCCGCTCCAGCGTGCTGGCTAGCTGGGCCACTTCATCACGCTCAGCCCGTTCACGAGCCAGCTCGGCCAATTCTGCCTGATGGGCGTGTAGTGCCTGCATGGCCGTCTGTATGTCAGTGGGGCTGGGTTCAGCCCAGGCGGCTCCTCCTGGCATGATGCCGGCGGTGACCGCCAAGATGATGATCATCATTCGCGCAAAGCGTCCCGTCATGTCACGTCCTCCTTGGGCGGTGAAAGTTTACTGCTATTGGTTTGCAGTATTCCCTGTTGCTTCCTACGGTAGTACATGACGTCACGTTTTGGTGCCGCCTATGGAACATTCAATTGACAAAGTGAATAAACCTCCCCAGCCAAATACGCCTGGAGAGATCCAAGAAAAGCGCCGAGAGTTGGCGGTTTTCCTCTTTCTTGCCATCGTCCTGTTTCCCATTCTTTCCGTCATTATCGTCGCGGGATACGGTTTTATTGTCTGGATGACGCAGGTTTTTTTCACCGGGCCTCCCGGCCCCCCAGGGTAATGAAAACGAGCCTGGCAGTATCAACGAGTATGTTGGGGCTCATCACTTTTCAATAGGTAGTGGAGCGGGACATGGAGTCGATTGACGTTTCACGACGCGCATTACTGAAAGGAAGCCTGCGGCATGAGCGGGCTCTGCGTCCGCCTTGGGCTGTGTCGGAGGCGTTGTTTCTCCAGCTTTGTACGCGCTGCGGTGAATGTCAGGGAGCCTGTGAAACGCAGATAATCTCGCGGGGGGACGGGGGCTATCCCAAGATCGACTTTTCCCGCGGTGAGTGCACCTTTTGCCAGGCTTGTGTTGATAGTTGCCCCGAGGGCGCTCTTGCTGCGCTTGGTAAGAGTCAGGGGGCCGTGCCGTGGCACCACGTCGCGAATATTGGTCAGGAGTGTCTTGGTATTAAAGGCGTGTACTGCAAAAGTTGTGGCGAAGTATGTGAAGTGGGAGCCATTAGTTTTACCTTCGGCTCAGGGCGAGTACCGGTACCCAATGTAATGAGT
>DXFC01000172.1 GCA_019114645.1 Candidatus Halomonas stercoripullorum | reverse complement strand
CATCTCACCATCGAGGCGCTGGATCGCTATGAAGCGCGTTGCCACAGTGGTGACGGAGGCAGTGGCGGCATGATAGTCGAGCCACCGCAAATGCCGGCCGCACCGCGTGCGCAAGAAGAGAACTAGTCGGCTCTGCCCTTGCGGCGCAGCAGCACATAGACCGCTCCGGTGCCGCCATCGCTGTCGCGCGAAGAGCAAAAGGCCAACACTGCAGGCCACTCGCGCAGCCAGGTGTTGACGTGGCTTTTGATGACCGGGTAGTCGGCACTGCTGCCCCAGGCCTTGCCGTGTACTACCAGTACACAGCGCCAGCGGTTGCCGGCGGCTTCCTTGAGAAAGCTTTCAAGCTCCTGACGCGCTTCGTCGAGGCTGTAGCCGTGCAGGTCGAGCCCCGCCTCCCAGGCAATCTGGCCACGCTTGAGCTGGCTATAGGTGCGGTAGGGCAAGTCAGGCAGTGCGAAGTCGAGAAACTCCGAGGGACGCACCGGTGTTACCCGTCCATCACTGGTGCGGCTGGCCTGTTCGCCGTTGTCGACGGCTACTGCAGCGGCGCGTCGCTGGGCCGCTGATGGGTCTTGCCGACGGGAACGCCCGGGATCGGCACGATTGGTGTATAGGCGGCGTACACCGGCCTTGTGCAGCGCCTGGCGAAAGGCGTTGGCGTCATCATCGTCATCAGGCGGGTGCAAGCGGCTCATGAAGAAACTCGTAGATCACTGGCGAGCGGCTAGTATAACGGGCTGTGCCTGACTGTGAAGCGTCAGCCGGCGCAGGTACAATCCCGTAAACCATCGATTCCGTGTATCGGGAAGCCTCTTCATGTCCGGCAACACTTTCGGCAAGCTTTTCACTGTCACCACTTTTGGCGAGAGCCATGGCCCGGCGCTGGGCGCCATCGTTGACGGTTGTCCGCCGGGACTTCCGCTAAGCGAGGCGGATCTGCAGCGCGATCTCGATCGTCGCCGTCCTGGCACGTCGCGGCATACTACGCAGCGCCGTGAGCCCGATCAGGTGCGTATTCTTTCCGGTGTGTTCGAGGGCGTGACCACGGGGACTCCTATTGGACTGCTGATTGAAAATACCGATCAGCGTTCCAGGGATTACGGTAATATCAAGGATCAGTTTCGTCCGGCCCATGCCGATTATACCTACCATCACAAATACGGTATCCGCGACTATCGCGGTGGCGGTCGTTCCAGTGCCCGGGAGACCGCCATGCGGGTCGCAGCCGGTGCCATCGCCAAGCAGTATCTGGCCGCTCAGGGGATCCGTGTACGTGGCTATATGAGCCAGCTCGGCCCCATCGGGATTGATTTCAAGCAGTGGGAAGCGGTGGACGATAATCCTTTTTTCTGTCCCGACCCCGCACGGGTGCCGGAGCTTGAAGCTTTCATGGATCAACTGCGTCGCGACCAGGACTCGGTGGGAGCGAAAATTACCGTGGTGGCCGAAGGGCTACCGCCGGGATTGGGTGAGCCGGTATTCGACCGTCTGGATGCCGAGTTGGCCCATGCCCTGATGAGCATCAATGCCGTCAAGGGGGTGGAGATTGGCGACGGCTTTGCGGTGGTCGCCCAGCGGGGCAGCGAGCACCGTGACGAGTTGACGCCGCAGGGTTTCCTCTCCAACCATGCCGGCGGTGTGCTGGGTGGGATCTCTTCGGGTCAGCCCTTGGTGGCTCACCTGGCGCTCAAGCCCACCTCCAGCATCACCCTGCCCGGACGCAGCATCGACGTGGAAGGCAATCCGGTCGAGGTAGTGACCAAGGGGCGTCACGATCCTTGTGTCGGCATTCGCGCCACGCCCATCGCCGAGGCGATGATGGCGCTGACGCTGATGGATCACTTGCTGCGCCACCGGGCACAGAATGCTGAGGTTACCGTCACCACGCCCGTACTACGCTAGCTTTTTACCTTTCTGGCAGGCTACGTCCGGGCTCAAGGCCGAACGGAGCGGCCCAGTCGCAGGCCGGGAATCACCAGTAGCATGCTTAGCAGCCACACCGGCCAGCTGCCGAAGCGGGTGAAGGGTGTCAGGCCCTGCAGTGGAACGGCTTCCGCGAGCAGGGCGACCGTTTCGAACTGCGGTGCCTGGGCCACCACACGGCCGTACTGGTCGATGACGGCGGTCACGCCGTTACTGGTGGCACGTACCACGTAGCGGCCGTTTTCCAGCGCCCGCAGGCGGGCCATCTGCAGGTGCTGCAGGGGGCCGATCGATTCGCCGAACCAGGTGTCATTGGAAACCGTCAGCAGCAGCTCGGAGTGCCGGGCACGCTCCGCCACCAGATCGGGATAAACAATTTCGTAGCAGATCGCGTTGCCGATCACGGTGCCGGCGGCGCGCATGGGAGTCTGGCCGGAGGGCCCCGGAGTCATGGCCGGCATTGGTAGATCAAAGAAGGCGATGGCGCCGCGCAACCAACGCTCCAGGGGCAGATACTCACCAAACGGTACCAGGTGCTCCTTACGGTACTCGCCTTCGGCGTTGCCCAGGCCGATCACACTGTTGTAGTTGTCCTGCCCTTCGCGTTGAAGAATCCCCGTGAGGAGTGCGCTACCCGGATCCAGATGAGCCTGGGCACGGGCCAGGATGGGTTCGGCCTGATCCTCGAACATGGGTAACGCCGCTTCCGGCCAGACGACGAGGTCCACGCCTTCAGCGAACTCGCGGGTCATCTCCAGATAGGTATTGGCGGCATGCCGCTGTCCCTCTGGCGTCCATTTGATCAATTGATCCAGATTGCCCTGCAGCAGTGCCACCCGCAGTGGCTCGCCGGCGGGCTCGGTCCACTGTGCGGGCAGTGCCAGGGGGATCAGCCACACAACAGCGACGGGGAACGCGGTCCACCAGCGGCGGCGCAGAAACTCCACCCCCAGGGTGCCGCTCAGCACGACGATCAGCGAGAGCAGATAGACCCCGCCAATGGGGGCCCAGGCAGCCAGGGGGGAGTCGACCTGCGAGCTACCCAGCAGCAGCCAGGGAAAGCCGGTGAATAGCCAGGTGCGTAGCCACTCGCCAAGTACCCAGGCCCCGGCGAAGGTGAGCCATGCCAGCCGGGGGCCGCACACCAGGCGGTATAGCCATAGCACGACGGCGAAGAACAGGGCCATGGCGCAGACGAACAGTACGGTCAGAAAGAGTGCCAGGGGAACCCCGGTATAGCCGTAATCATGAATCGAGACATAGATCCAGGAGGCACCGGAGCCGAATAGACCGACCCCGTAGCACCAGCCCAGCAGCGCTGCCTGGGAGGCGCGCAGTGGCGCGGCTGCCCCGTAGGTCAAGGCCCAGTAAACCAGGCCGGCGGCTACCGGTCCCAGCCACCACTGCTCGAAGGGCGAGGCCGTGAGAGTGGTGAGAACGCCGGCAACAAGTGCGGTCAGATAGCCGAGCAGTGCCGGCAGGTGCGGTCGCGAGTAAGGCATGTTGAATCCGTCAGGTCTGTCGCCCAGGCTTGGTTACTCCTGTGGCGTGGAGATGGCGCCCAGCTGCATTGCCTCAAGCAGACGAATGCGGCGGTTGTCGGCATTCAGCACGGTAAAGCGCCAACCGCCCAGTTCGGTATGTTCGCCACGTCCGGGAAGGTGACCGAAGCGTTGCATGACCAGCCCCCCCACGGTGTCGAATTCGTCGTCGGAGAAGATAGTGCCGAAGTGTTCGTTGAAATCTTCAATGGGCGTCAGCGCACGAATGGCATAGCGCCCTTCGCCCAGCTCGCGAATGTCGTCATCCTCATCGGTATCATGCTCGTCTTCAATATCTCCGACGATCTCTTCGAGAATGTCCTCGATAGTGACGATACCGGCCGTGCCGCCGTATTCGTCGACCACCACGGCCATGTGGTTGTGGGTATCACGGAACTCCTTGAGCAGACTATTCAGGCGCTTGGATTCAGGCACGAACATGGCTGGGCGCAGCACATCTTCGAGTTGAAAAGAGGCACGCTCGTCCAGGGGCTTGTTGAGCAGGGGCAGCAGATCCTTGACCAGTAACAGCCCCTTGACCTCGTCGAGGTTTTCGCCAATCACCGGATAGCGCGAGTGGCCGGTTTCGCGGATCAGGGCCAGATACTCTTCGGCAGGCTGGTCCACGGCGATGGCAGCGACCTGGGAGCGGGGAATCAATACTTCACGGACTTGCTGGTCACTGATGTGCAACGCGCCTTCGATGATCATCATGGCGTCCTGGTCGAGCTTGAGCCGGGTGGAGGCCTGGCGCAGGAACTCCATGAGCTCTTCACGCGAACTGGGGCCGTCACTGTCGCCCGAGAGGGCAGCGAGCAGCTTGTCGAGCCAGTTCCGGTTGCCGTGGGCGTTGGTTCGGTCGTCACTCATCGTTGCGTCTCATATCCTTGCGTTCGTCTTGTCATTTATCAGC
>DXFC01000021.1 GCA_019114645.1 Candidatus Halomonas stercoripullorum | reverse complement strand
TCGGTCAGGGAGGCGGCGGCAGACACATGCAGGGTCGCGGCCTGGGCGAGTGGCGCCATGGCGAGCAGCATCCAGGTCAGCAGCACATGGCAAGTGCGCGTCATGAGACGTTCTCCAGCTTGGCCGGCTGTGCCCTGGCCCGTTCCAGCAACGGCTTGAGAAAGCGCCCGGTATGGGAAACTTCCAGTTCGGCCACTTGTTCCGGGGTGCCTTCGGCGATGATACGTCCCCCTCCCGAGCCCCCTTCAGGGCCAAGATCGACAATCCAGTCAGCGGTCTTGATCACATCAAGGTTATGCTCAATCACCACCACGGTATTGCCGTGGTCACGTAAGCGGTGCAGGACAGCCAGCAGTTGGCGAATATCTTCGAAGTGCAGCCCGGTAGTGGGCTCGTCGAGGATATACAGCGTCTTGCCGGTGTCGCGCTTGGCCAGCTCTCGGGCCAGCTTGACGCGCTGGGCCTCACCGCCGGACAGGGTAATGGCACTCTGACCCAAGCGAATATAAGAAAGCCCCACATCGAGCAGGGTCTGCAGGCGGCGGGCGATGGCCGGTACCGGGCTGAAGAACTCCAGCGCGTCTTCGACGGTCATCTCCAGCACTTCATCGATACTCTTGCCCTTGTACTGGATCTCCAGGGTTTCACGGTTATAGCGTTTGCCCTTGCACACGTCACAAGGCACATAAATGTCAGGCAGAAAGTGCATCTCCACCTTGATCATGCCTTCGCCCTGGCAGGCTTCGCAGCGTCCGCCCTTGACGTTGAAGCTGAAGCGGCCGGGCTTGTAACCGCGTGAGCGGGCCTCTTGGGTGCCGGCGAACAGCTCGCGGATGGGTGTGAAAATACCGGTGTAGGTTGCCGGATTGGAGCGTGGCGTACGCCCGATGGGGCTCTGATCGATATCGATGACCTTGTCGAGCTGGTCCAGCCCCTCGATGCGCTGATAGGGTGCCGGGGTCAGGGTGGTCGCCCGGTTGAGCTCGCGGGCGGCAATCGGCATCAGCGTTGAGTTGATCAGTGTCGACTTGCCCGAGCCGGAGACACCGGTGATGCAGATAAAGAGCCCTAGTGGCAGGGTCAGATTGACGTCTCGCAGGTTATTGCCGTGGGCCCCACCAAGCACGAGCTGTTTTTCGGGGTTACCGGGTATCCGCCAACGGGGCACGTCGATGCGCTCTCTGCCGGAGAGATACTTACCGGTCAGCGAATCGGGATGCGCCATGACCTCTTCGGGCGTGCCCTGGGCTACGATCCGGCCGCCGTGTACCCCCGCGCCGGGGCCGATATCGAGTACATGGTCGGCAGCACGGATGGCATCCTCGTCATGCTCTACCACGATCACGGTGTTGCCCAGATCCCGCAGCTGAATGAGGGTTTTGAGCAGCCGGTCATTGTCGCGCTGATGCAGGCCGATGGAGGGTTCGTCGAGAATGTACATCACACCCACCAGGCCGGCGCCGATCTGGCTGGCCAGGCGAATACGCTGGGCCTCGCCTCCGGAAAGCGTCTCGGCACTGCGCTCCAGGGTGAGATAGTCAAGGCCGACATTGACCAGAAACTCCAGCCGGGAGTGAATTTCGTGAATGATCTTCTGAGCGATCTCGCCCTTGCGTCCAGGCAAAGTCAGGTGCTGAAAGTAACTCCAGGCCTCACCGATGGGAAACTGGACGATCTGGGGCAGGGAGTGGCCGTCGATAAAGACGTGGCGCGCTTCCTTGCGCAGCCGTGAGCCTTGGCAGCTGGGGCAGGACTGGTTGGCGATATAACGTGCCAGTTCCTCACGCACCATGCTCGACTCGCTTTCGCGGTAACGCCGCTGCAGGTTGGGCAGTACCCCCTCGAAGGGGTGCTCACGGGAGACCCGGCGGCCGCGGTCGTTGACGTAGCTGAAGGTGATGTCGTCCGCTCCGCTACCGTAAAGCACAATCTCCTGCTCGTGACGCGCCAGTTCCTGCCAGGGTGTTTCCAGGGTGAAACGATAGTGATCGGCCACGGCCTGGAGCTGATTGAAGTAGTAGATGCTGCGCCGATCCCAGCCTTTGATGACACCTTCGGCCAACGACAGCTCCGGATGGCTGATCAGCTTGTCGGGATCGAACACCTGCTGGATGCCCAGGCCGTCGCAGGTGGAGCAGGCGCCGGCGGGGTTGTTGAACGAGAACATGCGCGGCTCGAGCTCGGCGATGGCATAACCGCATACGGGGCAGGCAAAGCGTGCCGAGAAGGTAATGTCCTCGGCTTCGCCCTCCATGAAGTGGACCATGGCAATGCCGTCGGCCAGGCCGAGGGCAGTCTCAAACGACTCCGCCAGACGCTGGGCCAGCCCTTCGCGCACCTTGATGCGGTCGACCACCACACTGATGTCATGCTTCTTGTTCTTGTCCAGCGGCTTAAGGTCGTCGAGTTCCAGAATCTGACCGTCGATCATCACCCGCACGAAACCCTGTGCACGCAGCTCAGCGAGCAGTTGCAGATGCTCGCCCTTGCGCCCCTTCACCACCGGGGCCAGTAGCATCAATTTGCTGCCTTCGGGAAGTGCCAGGACCTGATCGACCATCTGCGAAATAGTGCTGGCCTCAAGCTCTTCATCATGTTCGGGACAGCGTGGCGTGCCGGCGCGGGCGAACAGCAGACGCAAGTAATCGTAGATCTCGGTGATGGTGCCCACAGTGGAGCGGGGGTTATGCGAGGTGGATTTCTGCTCGATGGAAATCGCCGGTGACAGCCCTTCAATGTGATCGACGTCGGGCTTTTCCATCATCGACAGGAATTGGCGGGCATAGGTGGAGAGCGATTCCACATAGCGGCGCTGACCTTCAGCATAGAGCGTATCAAAAGCCAGTGATGACTTGCCCGAGCCGGAGAGCCCCGTGACGACGATAAGTTTGTCGCGAGGCAGTTCGACATCGATCTGCTTGAGGTTATGGGTGCGAGCCCCCCTGACCAAAATCTTGTCCATTCCCACCTCATGACGCGCGGCAAAACTTCGATTATACGTCTGCGACGCAAGGCGCGCCAAAGCATCACAGGGGCAGACGTTTCGCGCAGAGGCTGAAATCGTTAGAATGAGGGGCTCGAAAAACTCAATCCCCGCCTATCTGATGGAAGTGTTCTGACCTCTATGCGCAAGGTTTCCGGATTGCTGCTGACTGCGGAGCGGCGTGCCATTGCTGGCCTGGCTGGCTTGTATGCCTCGCGTATGCTGGGACTGTTCATGGTGCTGCCGGTGCTGGCGCTCTACGCTGACGAGCTGCACGGCGCCACACCGCTATTGGTGGGGCTGGCGCTGGGTGGCTATGGCTTGACCCAGGCGGTGCTGCAGATTCCTTTTGGCCTGCTTTCCGACCGGCTCGGGCGCAAGCCGGTGATTGCGGGCGGAATGCTGCTGTTCGCGCTGGGCAGCGTGGTGGCGGCTTCGGCGGATACTATCGGTGGTGTCATCCTGGGCCGTTGCCTGCAGGGCAGTGGAGCGGTGGCGGCAGCGATCATGGCACTGCTCGCCGACCAGACCCGTGAGCAGGTACGTACCGCCGCCATGGCTACCATTGGCATTTCCATTGGCGTGTCGTTTGCCGTGGCCATGGTACTGGGCCCCTGGCTGGCCGCAGCGTTCGGACTCTCCTCGCTGTTCTGGTTTACCGCCTTGCTGGCACTTGTCGGGCTGGTGGTGCTGTGGCGTGTGGTACCGCAGGCGCCGCGTCGTTTGCAGCATCGGGATGTGGGCATTGACCGCCAACAACTGGCGAAAATTTTTACCCGCGCCGACCTGTGGCGACTTGATGTGTCGATTTTCACCCTGCATCTGGTGCTGATGGCGATTTTCGTCGCGGTGCCGTTTCGTTTGGTGGAGGCGGGTATCGCCGCAGAGCAGCATGGCCTGACCTACCTCGGGGTTATGGCGTTAGCCTTCGTGGGCATGGTGCCGCTGGTGATCGTGGCCGAGAAACGCCAGCGTACGAAAGACATGAGCTTGGTCGCTATCGCCATGATCACGCTCAGTCTAGTGGGCCTTGCCCTGTTTACCGGTGGCTGGGCGCTGTTCATCTGGTTGTTGCTCTTTTTCATCGCTTTCAACCTGCTTGAGGCGATGTTGCCCTCGATGCTCAGCAAGGTGGCACCGGCGGGAGCCAAGGGCACCGCCATGGGGGTTTACTCCACTAGCCAGTTTTTGGGGGCCTTTATCGGGGGTGTGTTGGGTGGCTGGCTGGCGCAGCAGTGGGGGCTGGCTGGTGTATTTGTTGGCTGTGCCACACTGACCGGAATCTGGTGGCTACTGATGCTGGGCATGCCGGCGCCGGCGCACCTGGCGAGCGAAGTGATAGATCTGGGTAAGCATCCTGCCGATACCTACGACGCCTTGATGGCGCGTTTTGCCGAGGTGGCTGGCGTTGAGGATGTGTTGGTCGTAGCAGAGGAGCGAGTGGCGTATCTTAAGGTGGACCGGCGACGTTTCGACGAAACGGCACTGGAGCGCCTGATGCGTTCGGAGCGTGACGACGAGAGTTGATGAGTCAGTCAATGACGGCCCGACTGGCCGCTAGCTGGCAACATATCGGTACTGATACAGCGTACTGAAAGACTTTACTGGAAGTTTTACCGAGAGAGGGAATCCCGCATGGCTCGTGGCGTCAACAAAGTCATTCTGATTGGCAACCTGGGGCAAGACCCCGAGGTTCGCTTCATGCCTTCCGGCAGCCCCGTGGCTAACCTGCGTGTTGCCACTACCGACACCTGGACGGATCGCCAAAGCGGTCAGCGCCAGGAGCGTACCGAATGGCATTCCGTGGTGATGTTCAACCGCCTGGCGGAAATCGCCCAGCAGTATCTGAAGAAAGGCTCACGGGTGTATCTCGAAGGGCGGCTGCAGACACGCAAGTGGCAAGGCCAGGATGGTCAGGATCGCTACACCACTGAAATTGTGGTCAACGACATGCAGATGCTGGACTCACGCAGTGGCGGCGATTTTGGCGGCCAGGGCGCGGGGATGCCGCAGTCACAGCAGCAGGCGGGTGGCTATGGAACTCCGCAGCCAGCACCCATGCCGCAGCAAGGCGGTAGCTACGGTGCGCCTCCCCAGCAGGGTGGCTACGCCGGTGGCCAGCCGCAGCGTCCTCAGCAGCCTCCCGCCCCTGCGGGTCAACCGCAGCAGGGAGGCCAGCAACAAGGCAATTACGGTGCGCCGGATCCGGGTAGTTTCGATGATTTCGATGACGAAATACCCTTCTGAGGCTCCCTTCAGAATTTGTCGGGAGATCTCTGTATGAAACTCATGGTGCTGGATGCCGGTCACTGCCTGAATTTGTCACTGGCCAGGCTAGTGCATCGGCGTGGCGATACCGAGCTGGTCATTGAGCCGGGACTCGGCGTTGATGCGCAGCGCCTGCGTGAGGAGGCGCCAGCGGCCGTCATCGTGCCGCCGTTGGCGGCACCGATGGAGATCGAGCCGGCGGCGGTGGTGGCGCATGGTGAAGGGGTCGATGCCTGTCTGGAGGCCTGTCGTGAGACGGATACGCCCTTGGTGTGGTGCGTCTCCGATCAGCTCTACCAGGATGGTTTTGATATCCCCATCGACGAAGATGTGATCCCGGCGCCGCGGGATGAAAGCCTGCGTCGGTTGATCGCTGTCGGAAATCACATTCGCGAGAGCCATCCGCGCCACCTGATCGTACGCCTGGGGCCGCTGTTCGCGCTCGAAGGCAGCCATGCCTGGCTGGGCAGCCTGATCGATCGCCTGGTCGCCGGGGAAGAGGTGCGTGCAGCACAGGATATTATCTTCTGTCCCACCTCGGCGGATGCCGTGGCCATGGCACTGGTGGGGATGCTGCAGCAGTTGCAGTGTGGTTCGGAAGCCTGGGGTGCCTACCATCTGGCCGGCACTGAGCCGGTTAGTGCTTTTACTTTCACCTCCATGGTGCGTACTCAACTGGCCATTCGGCTTGAGGGGGCGGGAGAGCAAGTGACGCTGGGCAAGGTCAAGCCGCTCAAGCACCATCACGACCAGCCGCTGCGCCGTGTGCTCAACTGTCGGCGTGTGCTGGGCGCCTTTGGTGTGCACCAGAAGCCCTGGCGGTTGGAGGTAGAGCGGTTACTTGATGAATGGTGTCTGGCGCGTGGCGCCAAGGAAGAAGAGGACGACGCCTCCTCATGCTGAACCTGTTACGCAGCCTGCTGTTTTACTCGGGTTACTTCATGGCGATTCTGGTGTGCGGCATTCTATTTCTGCCGGTTGCGCCACTCTTGCCATTACCAGCGCGCTATCGCCTGCTCAACCTCTACAACTACTTTATCCTCGCCTGGTTTCGCTGGACCTGTGGCGTCAGCTACCGGATTCAGGGGCGTGAGCGATTGCCGCAAGAGCCCTGTGTGATTCTGGCCAATCATCAATGCGAGTGGGAAACCATTTACCTGCAGATCCTCAAACCACCGGTATGCACCGTGCTCAAGCAGGAGTTGCTGCGCATTCCGATCTTTGGCTGGGGCTTGCGGTTATTGCATCCTATCGGGCTCGATCGCACCAAGCCTGCGCGTGCCATGCGCCAAGTGTTGACCCAGGGCGTCGCCAGGTTGAATGAGGGACTCTCGGTACTGATTTTCCCCGAGGGAACCCGGGTGGATCCCGGGCAACGGCGGCGCTACAACAAGAGCGGTGCCGTGATTGCCTGTCGTGCCGGGGTGCCGGTCATACCGGTTGCCCACAATGCCGGTGAACGCTGGCCGGGGCGGCACTGGATCAAGAAGCCGGGGGTCCTGAGTGTGGTGGTGGGGGAACCCATTGCGACGACAGGGCGACCACCAGAGGAAGTTCTGGCCGAGGTCGAAACCTGGATCGAAGCGCAGCTGAAGGAGATTTCCGAGGTGCCACGTCCGCTTGAGGTCAAGCCCCCAGCGAGAGAATGAGGCCGGTTAAAGGCAGGGTGTTATCAACGCGAAAGGCGCCCACTGGGCGCCTTTCGCATTGTGCTGATGATGAGCCAATACACTGCTAGTCGCGGTAACGCTGCAGCACCAGGCAGGCATTGGTGCCACCGAAGCCGAAGCTGTTGGAGAGCACCCGGTTGATGGTGGCGTTGTCACGCCGCTGGGTCACGATATCGAAGCCGGCAGCCTGGTCGTCGAGCTCCTTGACGTTGGCTGAAGCGGCGATGAATCCATGCTCCATCATCAATAGTGAATAGATGGTTTCCTGCACACCGGTAGCACCCAGTGAGTGGCCGGTCAGTGATTTGGTTGAGCTCATCGGCGGTGTGGAGTCACCGAAAACTTCGCGGATAGCCTTGAGTTCGGCGACGTCGCCCACCGGCGTCGAGGTGCCATGGGTGTTGATATAGTCGATGTCACCGTCAACGGTGGCCATGGCCTGACGCATGCAGCGCACAGCCCCCTCGCCGGAGGGCGCGACCATGTCCTGGCCGTCGGAGGTGGCACCGTAGCCAACCAGTTCGGCATAGATTTTTGCCCCACGCGCCTTGGCGTGTTCAAGCTCCTCAAGCACCAGCATGCCGCCACCACCGGCGATGACAAAGCCGTCGCGGGTCTTGTCATAGGGGCGCGAAGCCGTTTCGGGGGTGTCGTTATACTGGGTTGAAAGGGCACCCATGGCATCGAACAGGCAGGAAAGTGTCCAGTGCTCCTCCTCGCCGCCGCCGGCAAAAACGACATCCTGCTTGCCCAGCTGGATCTGCTCCATGGCGCTGCCGATGCAGTGGGCCGAGGTGGCACAGGCCGAGGAGATCGAGTAGTTGACGCCCTTGATCTTGAACGGCGTGGCCAGGCAGGCGGAGACGGTGCTGCCCATGGTGCGGGTGACTCGATAAGGCCCTACCCGGCGCAGCCCTTTTTCCCGCAGGATATCGGCGGCTTCCACCTGGTTGGCGCTGGAAGCGCCACCGGAGCCGGCGATCAGGCCAGTACGCTCGTGGGAAACCTGCTCCGGCGTCAGCCCGGCATCTTCGATGGCCTGGGCCATGCTGACGTAGGCATAGGCCGCAGCGTCGCCCATGAAGCGTCGTAGTTTGCGGTCGATCAGCTCATCCAGATCGATGTCGACGACACCCGCCACATGGCTGCGGAAGCCGCGCTCGGCATACTCCTCCTTGAAGCGAATGCCCGAGCGCCCGTTCCTGAGCGCTTCGACGACCGCCTGTGCGTCGTTGCCCAGGCATGAAACGATGCCCAGGCCGGTGACCACCACTCGTCGCATGGAAGCCTCCTATTTAGAAATTCGCGGTAGAGGTGAACAGGCCGACCCGCAGGTCTTTCGCCTGATAAATTTCACGCCCATCGACCGCCACCGTGCCATCGGCAATGCCGAGGATCAGTCGCCGGGTGATGATGCGCTTGATATGAATGTGGTAGGTCACCTTTTCGGCTTCAGGCAGGATCTGGCCAGTGAACTTGACCTCTCCGCAGCCGAGGGCGCGGCCACGTCCAGGGTGGCCAAGCCAGCCCAGATAGAAGCCCACCAATTGCCACATGGCATCCAGGCCCAGGCAGCCGGGCATGACCGGGTCTCCGGGAAAATGGCAATCGAAGAACCAGAGATCGGGGTGAATATCCAGCTCGGCAACCAGTTCGCCTTTGTCGAACCGGCCGCCTTGCTCCTGAATGCGCGTGATGCGATCAAGCATCAGCATGTTGGGCGCCGGTAATTGAGCATTGCCGGGGCCGAAGAGTTCGCCGCGGCTGCAAGCCAGCAGTTCTTCGCGTTCGAAAGAGTGTTGCTTGGTCACTGGGTTGTTCCGAGTCGCAGTTATTGTGGGCCCTTTCGCCTGAACAAAGTAGAAGCAGACATGGCAGAGGGCCGAGCCGCCCAAGTGGGCCTTGCCTAGTCTAATGGCCGAGCGAGCTGATTGCACGCGGGGCAGGCGCGTTATATTTGCACGGAATTCAATTACCCTGCCATGCTCTTGTTAAAGTATTTGCTTAACGTGTCGATAAACATGGAAAGGTCGATGCATTGCATGGGCGCACATCCATACTGATGAGGTAACGGCGAGGCTTTCCATGCGACCCTCTCACGTCTTCAACCACCCTTTGGTCTGGGCTGCATTAGTGGCCCTGATAGCCTGCATCTGGTTGCCTGACCCGAGCTTGCGGCTGGCAGCGGTTGTCATGGTGATGGTGGGCCTGGGGAGCCACTGGCGCCGGTGTTCCCAGGATCAGGAGCATGCCGGCCTGATGCAACAGGCGCTGATGCTCTCCGAGGAGGGCGTACAGATTACCGATGCCGACTATCGCATTCAGGCAGTCAATCCCGCCTTCACCCGCATTACCGGCTACACAGAGGATGAAGTGCGTGGGCTCAATGCGGCTAACCTGGCTGCTGCACGCCATGATACCGCCTTCTTCAAGCGTTTCTGGCAAACCTTGCAGAACAAGGGTCGCTGGGAAGGCGAGATCTGGAACCGACGCAAACAGGGTGATGAATTTCCTGAATGGTTACGTATCAAGGCGGTGACGAATCACCGTGGGCGTATTACCCACTACGTAGGGACTTTCACTGATATCTCAGTCCATAAGGCGCGTGAGCAGGATCTGCGCCGTATTGGTTTCGAGGATCCGCTGACCGGGTTGCCTAACCGGCGGCGTTTGCATGATTTGATGACATCACGTCTGCGCCATCTGCGCGCGGGCGAAAGTCTCGATATGGCGATCATTGATATTGACGGTTTCAAGGCGGTCAACGACAGCCTCGGTGTCGAACACGGCGACCGTTTGCTGACCCGCTTTGCCCAACGCCTGGCGCGCCATGTGGCCGGAGGGGTGGTAGGACGACTTGGTGGTGACGAGTTTCTGGTGATTCGCACCACGACCTTTGATGATCACGAAAACTGGATTGAAGGTCTGCGCCAGCATCTGGGTGAGCCCTTTGAGGTGGGAAGTAAAACAATGCGCCTGGGCGTCTCCATTGGGAGCTGCCGTGCCCCCGAAGACGGTAAGGACTCGGGCGTGCTGTTCCAGCGTCTGGAGTCTGCGCTGTACACCGCCAAGCGGCATGGACGCAATGTCAGCCAACGCTTTCGTCCCGCGCTGGATGTAAGCAATGAACCCCACATGGCGCTGGTTTCCAGCTTGCGCGATGCACTTGCGGCCGGCAACCAGCTGGAGCTCTTCTATCAGACCCAGCATCGCATCCGGGATGGAGCCGTGGTGGGACTGGAGGCGCTGTTGCGGTGGCGCCATCCGGAGCATGGCATGGTGTCGCCGGGTGATTTCATTCCGTTGGCCGAGCGCCATGGGCTGATGGGACCATTAGGCAATTGGGTGATCAACGAAGCCGTGGCGCAAATGGCGCGTTGGCGTGAGCAGGGGTTTCCCGAATTACCAGTGTGGATCAACATCTCGGCAATTCAGATGTTTCAGGGGGAGCTTGAAACCGCACTTGCCACCGCTCTGGCGCGCCATGACATTCAGCCTGCACTGTTGGGTCTGGAGTTGACGGAGTCAGTGCTGCTCGATGAGCGGGCCGGCGATATCGTGCCGCGTCTGGAAGCCCTGCAGGCTAAAGGACATCGTATCGCTATCGACGATTTCGGCATGGGTTACTCGTCGCTTAGCTATCTGAAGCATTTGCCGTTGGACAAGCTCAAATTGGACCGTGCGTTCATCCACTCGCTACCGGGTGATGCTGCCGATGCCGCTATTGTGGGTGCGGTGCTGGCCATGGCGCGGGGCTTGGGTCTGGGGGTGGTGGCTGAGGGCGTAGAAACCCAGGGCCAGCTTGATTTTCTACAGCAAGCAGGCTGTGAGCTGGTGCAAGGATTCCTTTATGCGCGTCCGGCTCCGGCTGCGGCTATCGAAGCCCGGTGGCAAGCCATGGCGTCGGCTCAGACGCCGCCACTGGTGCCGGTCCCGTCCACGTCCTGATGTTTTCATCCTGGCCCGAGTTATTCCCTCAGGCGAGAGGCTCGCCGGCCTGCTCGGCAACCACGTGGGCCAGCGCCTCCGCGAAGGCGGGATGTTCACCCACTGGGGCAAGCAGGGTCAGTTCAAACCCGGGGTAGGCGGCCTTGAGTGCTTCGACCTGTGCCGGTACATCCAGGCGCAGGTGGCGTCCCGCCGCGAAGAACAGCGGCAGGATTTCGGCGCGTGAAGTCCCTTGTGCCGCAAGCTCCGCCACGGTGCTTTCCAGTGAGGGTTCGCTAAGCTCCATGTAAGCCAGCCGCAACGGTGTCTGCAGGCGTGCGGCCAAGGCCTGGTGGAGTCGTTCAAACACTGCACACCAGGTAGCGTCGCTGGAACCGTGCGCCAGTAGAATCAGGCTGTAGGACATGCTTTTCTCCCATGCGAGTCATGCCAGGCCAGCGTACTGAAGGCTGGCCTGCCAGCGGTTGCGCCAGGATAACAGAGGCGTACAACCGCTGTATAAGCGTTATTTAATCGCCTGCGGTCACGATCACCCGCGCCGCGTCCAGGCGTAGCCGGGTGCCTTCGATGGCGGCATCAAGTTCGCTGCGTTCGCGCCGCAGGGCCTCGAGCTCTTCCTGGCGTACGGCCGGATTGAGCCGGGCCAGCGCCTCCAGTCGAGCCAGCTCGGTGTCGAGTTCGTGCCGCATGCGCTCCTGGGCGGCCTCGACAATACTCGGCAACTCGCGCTCGGCCTCCTGCTCACCCTGGCCGAGCAATTCACGCAGCTGATCATGTCGGCTACGAATCAGGTCACGGGCCATGGCCTTCTTGACCCGCCGCAGGTTTTTCGCCAGCCCGGTAAAAGAGATCTTGTCGCTCAGTACCGCCCCCGACTCATCCAGCAGTACACGTATGGCGGTCGGCGGCAGGAAGCGGTTGACATGCAGGCGTTTGGGTGCCGGGCAGTAGGTACGGAAAACCAGTTCCGTCATCAAGCGTCCGGGTGGAATGGCCGGATGCTTGAGCAGAGCCAGGGCAGTATTACCCATGTTGCCATCAAGAATCCGCCCCATCATTTCGCGCAGCAGGGGGTGCTCCCAGGAGAGCCGCTGAACATCGTCCCGGGCCAGGGCCCGCTCGCGGGACAGTGTGGCGGTAAAGCCTTCCTCGTCCTTGGCCAGGCCGGGCAGGCCATCCAGCATCTGGGGGCTGGGGCGCAGGTGCAGCAGACCGCCGCCAAGCTCCTGGCTGTCGACTCCGAAGATATCCAGCGCTTGATCGAGGTAGCGTGGCAGGGCCGGGTCGGCATCCAGTGAGCGGATCGCTTCAGTCACTGCTTCCGCCCGTGCCGGACGGCAAGCGTTGAGCTCCAGCAAGCGGTTGCGGCCGGCATCGCGCTGGGTCAGGCGGTCCTCGAATAGCGCACGGGTTTCGGTGACGACCTCGGCGAGAGCGTCGCCATCAAGCAGGGCCTCGGCCAGGGCATCGCCGAAGGCGTCGAACAGCTCGTTGCCAATGCCGTGGGGTGCGGCAAAGGCATCCATGCCTTCCCGGAACCAGCGCAACAGGCGCTCGCCGGGACTGGCGGTGAACAGCGGCACATGAATTTCGATGGCGTGGCGCTGACCGATACGGTCGAGCCGGCCGATACGCTGCTCAAGCTGGTCGGGATGTTGTGGCAAGTCGAACATCACCAGCTGACGGCAGAACTGAAAATTGCGCCCCTCCGAGCCGATCTCCGAGCACACCAGCACCTGGCTGCCCTCCTCCTCGTCGGCGAAAGCGGCGGCGGCTCGATCGCGCTCCACCAGCGTCAAGCCTTCGTGAAATACCGGTGCATGAATGCCGCCCAGCACACGCAGAGCTTCAGCCAGACCTTGGGCGGTCTCGCGTGAGTGAGCAATCACTAATACTTTATCGTCAACAAAACCCTGCTCGCTGTCGTCACTGAGTCGCTCAAGCAGCCACTTCACCCTGGGGTCGATCTGCCACCAGGGTTCGATGTTGAGGGGGTCGTCGAGCATGGCGCGATAAGTCGCATCGGGGTAGATCAACAAGTCGGGGAAATCCAGCCCGGTCTCGACCAACAATTCGTCGAGATACTCCTCGTTGCGCTCCAGTTTGCGCAGGATGCGCCGATAGGCCGCAGGCAGCTCCAGCGGGGCCAGATGCAGGCGGCGCTCGGGAAAGCCGCCTACATGGCGACGGCTATTACGGAACATGACCCGACCGGTGCCGTGGCGGTCAAGCAGCTGTTCGCGTAGCTGGTCGCGGGCACTGGATTGCTGCTCGGAGCTGCTTTCAGGGTTGCTCAGGGTGTTCAGCAGGGCCAGGCTGTCGGGCTCGTCGATGACGCCGGCTACGGTCGCATGGGCCACCTCTCTCCCCCCTTTGCCTCCCTCGGGCAGGGTTTCCAGCGCGTCAATGGCTTGTGCCACCGCCACATAGTGCTGCTCCTCTTCGCGAAAGGCATCCAGGCTGTGGTAACGATCCGGATCAAGCAGGCGCAGGCGGGCAAAGTGACTGGCCAGGCCCATCTGCTCGGGGGTGGCGGTGAGCAGGAGTACGCCGGGTGTCTGTTGAGCCAGACGTTCGACGCAGGCATAGCCGGGACCCGCCTGTTCTTCGCTCCAGTCCAGGTGGTGAGCCTCGTCGACGATCAGCAGGTCCCAGTGACAAGCGCTGGCCTGCTCCTGGCGGTGAGGGTTATTGAACAGCCACTCCTGGCTGGCAAGAATCAGTTGGCCCGATTCGAAAGGGTTGCCTTCGGCCAGGGCCAGGCTCTGCTGCTCATCAAGCAGGGTCACCTCGAGGGCGAAGCGACGCAGCAGTTCCACTAACCACTGATGCGTAAGGCTCGCCGGCACCAACACCAGGGCACGCTCGACACGGCCGGTGAGCAGCATGCGGTGCAGGATCAGGCCGGCCTCGATGGTCTTGCCCAGCCCCACTTCGTCAGCCAGCAGCACTCGCGGCGCGTGGCGGCGCGCCACTTCGTCGGCAATATAAAGCTGGTGCGACAGCAGGTCGATGCGGGGCCCGGCCAGGCCCAGCGCCGGATTCTGCTCGATGCGATGAAAATGGTGCAGGGTGCGAAAGCGCAGGTCGAACCAGTCGTTGCGGTCGATCTGGCCGGTCAACAGGCGGTCACGGGCCTGATCGAACTGCAGATTGTCGGCCAGAAGCGCTTCAGAAAGCTCGCGCAACTGGCCCTGCTCGTCTTCGCCGATGTAGACGGTCAGGCCATCGACTTCCTTGGTGTCGTCGACGGTCAGGTGCCAGCCCTCGGCGGACTGGATGCGGTCACCGCTGCCGAAGGCCACGCGGGTCAGCGGTGCCTGACGGCTGCTGTATGTGCGGGTTTCCTGACTGGCAGTGAAATGTACGGTAACACTGCGGTGATCGCAGCTCAGTACCGTGCCAAGGCCTAGATCGGCCTCACCGTCGCTGATCCAGCGCTGGCCGGGTGCAAAGTCGCTCATGGTGCCTCGGTTGCTACAAAACAGGATATGCAAGGCTGACGGCGCAGTGGCGCGGGCAGCAGGGCGGGGGATTCTAACGCAAAGCCTGTCGCGGCTTAAGGGCTAGTGGAGAAGTGTAGAAAGTGGTAAGCGGCTCTATC
>DXFC01000020.1 GCA_019114645.1 Candidatus Halomonas stercoripullorum | reverse complement strand
CATGGCCGCCTGGCCGGTACCGGCTATCTCAGTCTGCTGCCGGTCGACCAAGGCATTGAACACTCGGCAGGCGCTTCTTTTGCGCCCAATCCGCGCTACTTTGATCCGGTCAATATCGTTGAGTTGGCTATTGAGGGTGGCTGTAACGGCGTGGCTTCCACCCTTGGTGTGCTCGCTTCGGTGGCGCGTCGCTACGCCCACCGCATCCCGATGATGCTCAAGCTCAATCACAATGAAACCTTGAGCTATCCGGCCTTATACGACCAGACGCTGTTTGCCGATGTGGAACAGGCTCATGACATGGGTTGCGTGGCGGTGGGGGCGACGATTTATTTCGGCGCTCCCGAAAGTCGTCGTCAGATCATGGAGGTCAGCGAGGCTTTCGAGCGTGCCCACCAGCTGGGCATGGCCACGGTATTGTGGGCCTATCTGCGCAATCCGGCGTTCAAGCACGAGGGCAAGGACTATCACGTTGCCGCTGATCTGACCGGGCAGGCTAATCACCTTGCCTCGACCATCAAGGCCGATATCGTCAAGCAGAAGCTGCCCGAAACCAACGGTGGCTACCAGGACATCGGCTTTGGCCACACTCACGCCAAGGTGTACAGCGAGCTGACGTCCGAGCATCCTATCGATCTGGCCCGATATCAGGTCGCCTGCTGCTACATGGGGCGTGCGGGGCTGATCAATTCTGGCGTCGGCGCCAAGGGGCACTCCGACCTCGGCGAAGCGGTGCGCACCGCAGTGATCAACAAGCGTGCCGGCGGCATGGGCTTGATCTCGGGACGCAAGGCGTTCCAGAAGCCTGTGGCGGAAGGTATCGAACTGCTCAACGCCATTCAGGATGTGTATCTGGATAAAAGCGTGACGGTAGCCTAAGGAACCACTGCACAAATGCCTGTGCGAGCGAATCACTGCGTTGCGCGGTGCTCGGAATCCTCACATATACCCCATATGCTCCGGTTGACTCGCAGCCTTCGGCTTCTCGCCCCTTCGGGGCCAGCCTACGGCTGCTTGTCGCTTCGCTCGGTTCTGTGCTCCGTGCGCCTTGTGCTTCATCTCGCTCGACTATTTGTTCAGCGATTCCTAAACCGTCACTTTTGTGTGTGCTTATCCCAACAAGAGTGAGTCGTCGTCGACCTGCTCCCCCCGGGCATGCTCGAATAGCTTGAGCAGGTCCGGTACGTCGAGGCCAGCACGCTGCTCGCCCTTGACGTCGAAGGCCACCGTGCCCTGATCCATCATCAGGGTTCGGCTGCCTACATCCAGCGCCTGACGCATGCTGTGGGTGACCATCAGCGCAGTCAGTCGCTGCTCGCGAATGATGTCAGCAGAGAGCTCCAGAACGAAACGGGCAATACGTGGGTCCAGTGCTGCGGTATGCTCATCAAGCAGCAGGATCTCCATGGGTTGCAGCGCTGCCATCAGCAGACTGACCGCCTGGCGTTGGCCGCCCGAGAGCAGTCCGATACTGTCGTGCAGCCGGTTCTCCAGACCCAGGCCGAGCCGTGCCAGGCTCTCGCGCAGGCGGTTGCGCAGGCTATTGTTCAGCGCCCGCCCCAGGTAGCGGTTGCGTCCTCGGGCAAAGGCCAATGCCATGTTCTCTTCGAGAGTGAGGCTGGCGCAGGTGCCGGCCAGCGGGTCCTGATAGACCCGGGCCACCAGATCGGCGCGCTTGTGGGCAGGCAGACGCGTCACGTCGCGCTCGCCAATCATGACGCGCCCCGGTTCGGGGGTGACTTCTCCGGCCAGCACATTGAGCAGTGTCGACTTGCCGGCGCCGTTACCCCCGATGACGGTGACGAACTCACCCTCTTCGATAGTCAGTTCGATCCCTTTGAGCACGTGGTTTTCCAGTGGCGTGCCCGGGTTGAAAGTCACGTGAATATTGTGGAGTTCGATCATGCTGCGCGCCTCCTGCGTCTGAAGCGTGGCAGTACCAGGGCGAAGCCGACCAGCAGGGCGGTGACCAGGTTGAGGTCCTGGGCCTTGAGGCCGATAAAGTCGGAGTTGAGCGCGACTGCCACCATCAGGCGATAAAGGATCGAGCCGAACAGGCAGGCCAGCGTGGCGACCAGGATGCTGCGCCCGGGAATCAGTGACTGGCCGCCGATGACCGCTGCCAGGCCTACCACGATGGTGCCCACACCCATGGTGACATCGGCGCTGCCCTGGCTCTGGGCGAACAGGGCGCCACCCAGTGCCACCAGAGCGTTGGAGAGTGCCATGCCGGCCAGCACCATGATCGAGGTGTTGATGCCGTTGCCCGATGCCATGCGCGGGTTTTCACCAGTGGCACGCATGGCCAGCCCCATCTCGCTATTGAGAAAGCGATTGAGCAGCAGGGTGACCAGCACCAGCAGTACCAGAATCGCCAGCGGAAAGACGATATAACGACTGATAGGCAAGGACTCCAGCGGAGTAAATACCGTATCGTCAGCGAGCAGCGCAATGTTGGGTCGTCCCATTACGCGCAGGTTGATCGAATAGAGCGCGATCATCGACAGGATCGACGCCAGTAGATTGAGAATCTTGAGTTTTACCGCCATCCAGGCGGTGACGATTCCCGCCATGCCGCCGGCTGCCACGGCGAGCAAGGTGCCCACCCAGGGGTCGCCGCCACCGACGATCCACACGGCCGCGACGGCAGCCCCCAGCGGGAAGCTGCCGTCGACAGTCAAGTCGGGAAAGTTGAGAATGCGGAAGGAGAGGTAAACACCCAGCGCCACGAAACCGTAAATCAGGCCAAGTTCAATGGCTCCCAGAAAAGCAATCAAACTCATGGAGCAATAATCTCAACCGCTTGTTCTTCGAATTCGGCCGGAATCGTGTAGCCGATTCTGTCGGCGGTGCCCTGGTTGAGAATCAGCTCAAGCATTTCAACAGTACCCACCGGCAGGTCGCCGGGGCTTTCGCCATCAAGAATGCGCAGGATCATTTCGCCAGTTTGGCGTCCCATGTCGTAGTAACTGAAGCCCAGCGAGGCCAGGGCGCCACGTTCCACCGAGGCATTGTCGCCGGTAAATACAGGAATATTGGCGTCATGACCCACCCGCACTACACTCTCCAGTGCCGATACAATGGTGTTATCCACCGGTACATAAATGGCATCGACACGGCCGGCCAGGCTACGGGCTGCGCCCATGACTTCCGAGGTACGTGAGGCGGTCACTTCAACCAGCTCGAAGCCGAGGCCGGGTGACAGCTCTTGTAGCTTCTCGATCTGGGATACCGAGTTGGCCTCACCAGGGTTGTAAGCAACGCCGAGACGCTGTGCTTCCGGGAACATATCGCGAATCAGCTGTAGCTGGGCTTCCAGCGGAGGAGCATCCACTACGCCGGTGATGTTGCCGCCAGGAGCGTCCATGTCGTTGACCAGCTTGGCCATGAGCGGATCGGTCACCGCGGTGAAAACGATGGGCGTATCGCGCATGGCGGCAGCGGCTGCCTGAGCGCTGGGTGTGCTGATCGCCAACACCAGATCAGGGCGGTCACCGGCAAACTTGCGCGCAATTTGCGCCGCAATGGCGGTATCGCCCTGGGCGTTCTGGAAGTCGACCGTGAGAGTATCGCCCTCGACATAACCGTGCTCGGCGAGTTTATCCAGCACGCCCTGACGGCTCGCGTCGAGTGCCGGATGCTCAACGATCTGGGTGATGCCCAGGCTAACGCTATCAGCATGGGCGATCCCGGCCAGCACTATGCCATTCAGCATCAAGCTACCCAGTAGCGCAGAGAGAATTCGACGCCGCATCATGGTGTTTCCCCCGGTTTTTTATGAATTCGTTTTTTGACTGTGCTTGCTGAACTCTCAACACGAACGCAGGGCAGGCAAGCAGCTCTGAGATATGAAAGCGAACCATAGCGCGCTTCGTGAGTTGAGCCAAGACGACTTATTGACAGGAGTCTGGTGGTAACGTGTGGCACTTACAGCAGGGGCGGCCCATAGAGAGCCGCCCCTGCTGAGTGATGCCATGACTTAAGCCTTAGCTTTCCAACAACTCCTTGGCCTGGTTCACCAGGTTCTCCTTGGTGAAGCCGAAGTGTTTGAACAGATCACCTGCCGGAGCGGATTCACCGAAGGTG
>DXFC01000171.1 GCA_019114645.1 Candidatus Halomonas stercoripullorum | reverse complement strand
CGGCTGGATAACCTGCTCTCCTGTTTCATGGGCCTGGAGGCATTGCTGGAGAGCGACGGCAGCCAGGGTGTGGTGTTTGTCGCCAATGACCATGAAGAGGTTGGCAGTGCCAGCGCCTGCGGTGCCCAGGGGCCGTTTCTGGGTGATGTACTGCGGCGGGTCAATGCCCAGCTTGGCGAGCCGGGCGATGAAGGCTTCATACGCCTGATTCAAGCCTCGTGCATGATCTCCTGCGACAACGCCCATGCACTGCACCCCAATTTCATGGACAAGCACGATGCCGCCCATGGCCCGGCGATTAATGGCGGGCCGGTGATCAAGGTCAACGCCAATCAGCGCTATGCCACCAACAGCGCCACGGCAGCGCTGTTCCGTGACCTCTGCCGTGAGGCGGACGTGCCGGTGCAAACCTTCGTCACCCGGGCCGACATGGGCTGCGGCAGCACTATCGGGCCAATTACCGCCACCGAGCTTGGCGTACCCACCCTGGATGTGGGCGTACCGCAATGGGCCATGCACTCGATTCGCGAAACCGCCGGCAGCCAGGATGTGGAACACCTGACCCAGGCGTTGATTGCCTTCGCCAACCGGGCCCGGATCAGTTGATGAGTGGCGGCCCTGGTGACGCAAGCACAAAAAACCCGGCACAGGGCCGGGTTTTTACGATCTGTGGTGGCTACGCCCTGATTCGAACAGGGGACCCCATCATTATGAGTGATGTGCTCTAACCAGCTGAGCTACGTAGCCATTCAACGGAGGCGAAGTTTACGGATTTAGCTCCGTTGGGTCAAGTGGTGGTTTTTAGACATTAAACCGGAAGTGAATCACGTCGCCGTCCTGTACCACGTACTCCTTGCCTTCCAGGCGCCATTTGCCGGCTTCCTTCGCTCCCGCTTCGCCGTTGTACTGAATGAAGTCGTCGAAGGCGATGACTTCGGCGCGAATAAAGCCTTTCTGGAAGTCGGTGTGGATTACGCCGGCGGCCTCGGGTGCGGTGGCGCCGATTTTGACCGTCCAGGCACGGACTTCCTTTACCCCGGCAGTGAAGTAGGTTTGTAGCCCCAGCAGCTTGTAACCGGCGCGGATCACGCGGTCGAGCCCCGGCTCTTCCATGCCCATTTCGCTCAGGAACATGGCGCGTTCGTCGTCGTCGAGCTCGGCGATTTCCGCTTCCAGCTGGTTGCACACCGGCACCACCACAGCGCCTTCCTCGGCGGCGATTTCGTTGACGTTGTCGAGGTAGGGATTGTTCTCGAAGCCGTCTTCGTTGACGTTGGCGATGTACATGGTCGGCTTGAGGGTGAGGAAGCCAAAGCTTTTGAGCTGGTGCTGCTCCTCGTCATCCAGACCGAAGCTGCGCAGGGGCTGGCCTTCGGCCAGGTGCGGCTGGATGCGGTCGAGAATCGCCTTGGTGGCAATTGCTTCCTTGTCGCCACTCTTCACTATCCGGGTAAGGCGCTGGATGGCGCGGTCGACGGTGTCGAGATCGGCCAGTGCCAGTTCCAGGTTGATGGTCTCGATATCGGCGCGAGGATCGACCTGGTTGGCCACGTGGATGATGTTGTCGTTGTCAAAGCAACGCACCACGTGAGCGATGGCCTGGGTTTCGCGGATATTGGCCAGGAACTGGTTGCCCAGCCCTTCCCCCTTGGAGGCACCGGCGACCAGACCGGCGATATCGACAAACTCCATGGTGGTGGGCAGCACCTTCTGGGGCTTGACGATAGCGGAGAGTTGATCGAGGCGCGGGTCGGGCATCGGCACGATGCCGACATTAGGCTCGATGGTGCAGAAGGGGAAGTTCTCGGCATCGATGCCGGACTTGGTCAGGGCGTTGAAGAGGGTCGACTTGCCAACGTTGGGCAGACCGACGATACCGCAATTGAAACCCATGATGGTCGTCCTGAAGAAGTGTGACGGGTGGCGCGCTGGGGCGCCATTCTAGTTCAGCCGGAAAAACTGTGCAGCTGGCTCATGGCGCGGGCCCAGTCGCCGGAAATGGCGAGTGGCAGTGTGGTCAGGCATTGGTTGAGGCTGGCACCGATGGTTTCGAGCTCGGCTTTGCCGGGGCGCCCCAGCACATAGTTCGTTACCTGGCGTGCATCGCCGGGATGGCCGATACCGATACGCAGGCGATTGAAGTCTTTGTTGCCCAGTGCGCTGACGATGTCACGCAGCCCGTTGTGGCCGCCATGCCCGCCGCCTTGCTTGTAGCGGGCGGTGCCGGGCGGAATGTCCAGCTCATCGTGGGCGACCAGCAACTCGCCGGGAGTGAGCTTGTAAAACTGGCACAGTGCGGCCACGGCGGCGCCACTGCGATTCATGAAAGTGGTCGGGTTGAGCAGATGCAGCTCATGCCCCTCAAGCACTACCTTGGCGTAGAGGCCGAGGAACTTCTTTTCGGTGCGTAGCTCGGCGCCGGCTTGTTGTGCCAGGATCTCGACCAGCCAGGCGCCGGCATTGTGGCGTGTGGCAGCGTAGTTGTCGCCGGGGTTGCCCAGCCCGATGATTGCCTTGATCTGGGACATGCGAAGCCTCCAAACAAAAACAAGCGCCGTAGCGCTTGATCATGGCAGGAAAGGGCCGTGCAGTGCACGGCCCCTGGCACAAAACCGCGTCGAGGATTACTCCTCGCCTTGAGTGCCTTCGCCTTCGCCCTCGGCGCTTTCAGCGTCATCGTCGTCATTAGCGCCACGTACCTTGGCCTTGACGATGCTCAGCACAGGGCTGTCGTGGTCTTCGCCCAGTGCGAGTGACGGAATGGTCACGCCTTCCGGCAGCTCCAGGTCGGAGAGGTGCTTGATGGTACCGACTTCGAAGGTGCTGATGTCGATGGTCAGGAAGTCCGGCAGGTCCTTGGGCAGACAGCTGACTTCGACTTCGTTGGCCAGCTGGTGCAGTTCACCGTCCTGATCCTTGATGCCGACGCTCTTCTCTTCGCCCACGATGTGCAGCGGAATGCGCGTAGTGAAGACTTCGTCCGCCGCAACACGCAGAAAGTCAGCGTGGGTGATCAGCGGCTTGTAGGGGTGACGCTGCAGGTCGCGTACGACGACTTGCTGCTTCTTGCCGTCGATGACCAGGTCGATGACGGAAGAGAAGAAGACCTCTTGCTCGGCAGCTTTGTAGAAAGCGGCTTTTTCAATCGAGATCGGTTGTGGAGCCTCGCCACCACCGTAGACGATGGCCGGCACCTGAAGGTTCGCGCGACGCAGGCGGCGGCTCGCACCTTTCCCCAGGTCGCCACGAACGCTGGCATTGAGAGTGAAATCAGACATGGTATTGCCTCTTGCTTGAAGTAAGGGAGCAAAGCGACCCGCGACCTGATCGCAGTCCTCCCGAAAGCCCCTTGGCGGGGCACCTTTGTCGCGCTGTTTCCTGGGCTTTCGCTCTGTGGAGCCTTGGCTTAGTGGAACATGGCGCTGACGGATTCTTCGTTGCTGACACGGCGGATCGCTTCGGCGATCAGGCCGGCCACACTGAGCTGGCGAATCTTGCCGCTGCGACGTGCAACGTCGGAGAGCGGGATGGTATCGGTGACGACGACTTCATCGAGCACCGAGCTAGCAATGTTTTCCACCGCCGGGCCAGACAGGATCGGGTGGGTGGCATAAGCCACCACGCGTTGTGCGCCGCGCTCCTTGAGTGCGTCACCGGCTTTGCACAAAGTGCCGGCGGTGTCGATCATGTCGTCGACGACCACGCAGGTGCGATTCTCGATCTCGCCAATGATATGCATCACCTGGGCCTGGTTGGCTTGGGGGCGACGCTTGTCGATGATGGCGAGGTCGACGTTGAGCTGCTTGGCGATAGCCCGTGCGCGGACGACGCCCCCGACATCGGGGGAGACCACTACCAGGTTGTCGTAGTTCTGGCGCTCTATGTCGTCGAGCAGAATCGGCGAGCCGTAGACGTTGTCCACCGGCACATCGAAAAAGCCTTGAATCTGGTCGGCATGCAGATCCATGGTCATGACCCGGTCGACACCGGCCTTGACCATCATGTCGGCCACTACCTTGGCCGAGATGGGCACCCGGGCGGAGCGTACCCGACGGTCCTGGCGCGCATAGCCGAAGTAGGGCAGTACGGCAGTGATCCGGCTGGCCGAAGCACGACGCAGTGCATCGACCATCAGCACCAGTTCCATCAGGTTGTCGTTGGTCGGCGCGCAGGTGGACTGCAGAATGAAGACGTCCTTGCCGCGAACATTTTCGTTGATCTCGATCGCGACCTCACCATCGCTGAACTGTCCAACGGTGGCATTGCCCATGCGGGTATCGAGACTCTCGGCGACCTTTTTGGCGAGCTCGGGGTTGGCATTCCCGGAGAAAACCATCAATTTTGACACGCGCATCCACCTGTGCAGTATTGGGGTTCCGTCAGCGATCCAGAACAGCATGTAACGGGGAGCGGTTCAGGCCGCGGGCCACAAAGGCTGTGTAACCAGCCGGTATGTCGGCCAACAGTTGTCTGGCTGCAATCTCGGTATCAAGCCGGGAAAACAGGCAAGATCCGCTCCCTGTCAGCATGGAGGGTGCCCGGCTGCCAAGCCAGTCGAGTGCTTCCGCTACAGGCGGATAGAGCTGCCTGACGGTGGCTTCGCAGTCGTTGCGCCAACTGGACGCTCCCCCCTGAAGGGCGCGCGCCATGGTAATCGGGGACGTGTTACGTGTCAATTGCGGTGCGCCAAACACCGCGGCGGTGGAAATTTCGATACCCGGGCAGACGACCACGAACCAGGGAGTGTCGAGGGATACCGGGACAAGGCGTTCACCGATGCCTTCCGCCCAGGCGGCATGCCCATGGACGAATACCGGGATGTCGGCCCCGAGCTGCAGGCCAAGCTCGGCCAGACGTGCGATAGATAGCCCCAGTTGCCATAGATGATTGAGCCCGAGCAGGGTAGTGGCAGCATTGCTGCTGCCGCCGCCCAGGCCGCCACCCAGGGGCAGGCGCTTGGTCAGGTGGATATCCACGCCTTTGGAGCAACCGGTTTCGGCCTGCAGCAGGCGTGCCGCCCGCACCACCAGGTTGCTTGAGTCGGGTACGCCAGCCAGTGACGGAGACAGGTGGATTGCGCTGTCGTCACGTGGGCTCAGGCGTAGCTCGTCACCGTGGTCAAGAAACTGAAACAGGGTTTGCAGCTCATGATAACCGTCGGCACGACGGCCAATGATATGCAGCATGCGGTTGAGCTTGGCCGGTGCGGGCAGGACGAGGGCTGGCATCCGCTTACTCATTGATCACAGGGCGCCACTGGGTGACCACCAGGGTGACACGCAGGTCGCCGTACTCCATGACCATCCGGCGCGGTAGCCACAGCGACTCGACTTCGGTCCAGTCGCGATATTCGATCTCCCAGCCGGCTTGTTCCAGGCGCGCAGGGAAGCCCGCTTCGTCGTGTTCGAGCTGTGCGGGTCCCTGTTCCGAAGGCAGCCCACGAATCCAGTCGGCCAGTGAGCTGACCGGTAGCGACCAGCCCAGTTGCTGTTCCATGAGCGCTTCGGGAGTCTCGGCGACAAAGCGCCCTTCGGCGTTGCTGAGCGAGAAACGGCCTTCGCGACCTTCCAGCAGGTTGCGGCCGCTGCCGAAGGGGCCGGTGATCAGCAGGCGGTAGTAATGGGGGTGCTGGCTCCAGTCCAGGTTGGCGCTGGTATTTTCCTGGGGTGTGCGTAGCCCGGCCTTGCCGGTGAGTACCCAGGTGTCGAGTTCAGCCAGGCGCTCCTGCTGGGCCTCCCAGATTCCTTGGGGGTGACTGTCCGGGGTGGAGGAGGGAGTGGCACAGCCACCCAGCAGGGCGAGAGCCAGGCAGGCGGCCATCCAGCGTATCAGGTGTGTGGGGCGTAGCATGATGTGCCTCGTTGACCGATGAATAAATGGAAAGATGAATACGTGAAGCGTCGATGGCATACGGCTGTGACGTCAGGGGGCCAGTCCGGGAATGCGTTCAAGCAAGTCGTCAATCAATGGTCGCTCTGGGAAACGGGAGAGTGCCTGTTCGATCAAGGCGCGGGCCGAGTCGTGCCGGCCCGTTGCCCAGAGCACTTCGGCCAGGTGGGCGGCAACTTCCTGGTCGGGCATCGCGGTATAGGCACGCTCCAGCCAGGGCAGGGCGCGCTTCGGGTCGTCAAGGCGATAGTACACCCAGCCCAGGCTGTCCATGATGGCAGGGTTGCCGGGCTCCAGCGCATGGGCCTGCTCGATCAGCTCCCGGGCCTCTTCGAGACGACCTTCGACGTTGTGGTCGGCCAGGGTGTAGCCGAGCGCGTTGAGTGCGGCGGCGTTATCGGGGTTGAGCTCCAGAATGTATTCGAGATCGCGCTCCATGGCGGCGAAGTCACCCATTTCCCAGCCCCGCATGGCGCGCAAATAGCGTAAGGATTCATCATCGGGCCGGTCTGCCAGCGCCTGGTTGAGCAGGGTATCGCCTTCATCGGTAAGCCCGGCGTCATCGAGTAACTGAAGCTCCAGCATGATCAGCTCGCTATGGCTGGCTTCATGGCGCAGGCGCTCAATGCGTAGAAAGGCGCGGGCATCGGGCAGGCGCTCGTTTTCAACCAGCATTTGTGCCGCTCGCAGGCGGGCGCGCAAGAAGTCGTCTCCGGGTGCGACCTGGCGGTAATAAAGCAGCGCGTTGTCGATCTCTCCCTCTTCTTCGGCGAGCAGCCCTAGCAGATAATAAGCGGCTGGAGCGGGCGAGTCGTCACCGATCAGGGGTAGCAGCAGGCGACGTGCGGCCTCGTGGTGCCCCTGCTCCAGGTGCATCTGTGCCAGCGAAATTTGCAGTTCCGCGTTGCCGCCATGCTCTTCCAGCAGGGTGGAGGTGTGGCGCTCAGCGGCGCCGAGATTGCCCAGCATCAGCTCGGCCTGGGCCAGGAGCAGAAGAAAGCGCGGGTCACCGGGGGCGATCTCCAGGCCGTGACGGGCGGCCTCACGGGCTTGGGCGGGGGCATTTGCGGCCATGGCCAGTTGCGTGCGGGTCAGCCACAAGGCAGGCAGTTCGGAGTGGTCGCGGGCCAGCCGTTCCAGCCGTTGTTCGGCCTGCTGGTGCTCGCCGGTCGCTGCTTCCAGGATCGCCATGGCCAGCACGGCGTCATAGGCGTGGGTTGGGCTGGCATCCATCACCGTGTCGAGGCGTGCCTGCAGGTTTTCGCGCAAGGGCAGCGGGTCGGTGCCGGCTTCCAGTGCCAGTTCGGCGAAAAGCGCCAATTCCGCATGTTGGCCCTGTTCGGCCAGCGTCAGACGCCAGTCGAGGGCTTCGTTCCAGTCGCCTCGCTGCAGGGCGAGGCCGGCCAGCAGGCGTAGTGGTGCTTCGGCTGCGGGCGCCAGCTGGTGCAAGGTGGTGACGGCCTGCTCAAGCAGGACGAAATCGTTGCTGAAGCGGGCGGCCAGTGTGCCGCGCTCTGCGAGCTCGGTGGCTGAGTAGCGCTTGGCCATGGCCAGGTAGCCCTGTGCTGCCTGGCGATAGTC
>DXFC01000170.1 GCA_019114645.1 Candidatus Halomonas stercoripullorum | reverse complement strand
CGCTCGATGGCGTGGCGTCGGATACGATCATCAAAAGTTAGCCGAATGCCACGTGCGACAGGCAGCCGGCTGGCATCGAGCGCCTCTTCGTAGGCATTGAGGCGGGTGTGGTTTTGTGAGTAAACCTCGCCGAGGCAGGATATTGCCGAGACACCGAGACCGACCAGGTCACAGTGGGTGTGACTGCTGTAACCCTGGCAGTTGCGCTGCAGCGTCCCTGCGCGTTGGGCAATTGCCAGGCTGTCATCGTGTCGGGCGAAATGATCCATGCCGATATGAACATAGCCTGCTGCTGTCAGCATGGCGATGGCTGTACGGAGAATTGCCAGCTTCTCTTCAGGGCTGGGCAGCTCCTCGACATGAATATTGCGCTGTGCCGCGAATCGCTCGGGCATATGGGTGTAGTCGAAAATCGAGAGCCGCGCCGGGGCCAGGGCAATTATCTGCTCTAGCGTGGCGGCAAAGGTATCGCGGGTTTGGAACGGCAAGCCATAGATCAGATCCAGGTTGAGCGATTGGAACCCCAGGCGTCCAGCTTCGTCGATCAGGGCTTCGGTGAGTGCGCGGGGTTGCACCCGGTTGATGGCCTGTTGCACCTTGGGGTCAAGATCCTGTACGCCCAGGCTGAGACGGTTGAAGCCTAATGCTTGCAGGTGTCGTAGGGTTAAAACGTCGGTTTCGCGTGGATCGATTTCGATAGCGTAGTCGCGATCACGGGCACCGGAGAGCCCGAAGCGGGCATCCAGACGGTCGATCAGGTCACTCATCTGGTCCAGACCGAGAAAGCTTGGTGTGCCTCCCCAGTACAGCTGTGCGACTTCGCGTTGGGTATCCAGGTGCTGGGTGAGCAGCACCATTTCACGGTCCAGGCGCGAGAGGTAAGGTTCCACGACCCGGCGATCCTGACTGGCGATCTTGTGATGTGCGCAGTGATGACAGCTCCAGCGGCAAAAGGGAAAGTGAATATAGAGCGATAAGGGTTTACCGCTGGCGTTGCTGCGGACCAGGGCTGCTTGTTGGTCAGCCGCACTGAACGCATTACTGAATGATACGGCTGCTGGATAGGAATTATCGCGTGGCCCGCACGTAGCATAGCGTCGCAAAGATCTTGCCTCCCAGGTATAGGGGTCGGCCTGCGTTCGCGGCGTGGGGTGTGCGGGGGCGGACATGGAACACTCCGTTGGTATGACAATGGCACCATGCTAGCGGTACCTGATACGCAACGGATTGAGCTGGGTCAAATGAGTGGCACTGCGGGTCGTTCCGGGCGATTCAATGGCCTGTGTTTGCGATGGGTAGCAAGGTAAAGAGCTGCCACAGGGCAAAGGCGATGATGGAAAGCGCCGCCACAGTACGGGTTGCGGGGTGGCGGATCAGTCCGCTGAGTTGGCGTGCAGCCAAGCCGGTGGCGACCAGGGCAGGCAAGGTTCCGAGGCCAAAAGCGCCCATCAACAGTGCGCCACGCAAGGGATCGGCAATGGCCAGGCTCCAGGCCAGCATCGAGTAAACCAGCCCGCATGGCAGCCAGCCCCAGACAGCGCCCAGTCCAATGGCTTGGGGGATTTTTACCACCGGCATCAGACGCCTGCCGACCGGTTCGAGGTAGCGCCACAAATGTCGTCCTAGCGCCTCCACCTTGAGTAGCCCTTTCCACCAGTTGGCGATATATAGCGCCATGAGTATCAACATGATGGCGGCAAAGCCTTGCAAGACCACACGCGTTACCGGAGTGAGGGCGATAACGGTACCGAGCGCGGCAACCAGGGCGCCAGCGGTCATGTAACTCAGGATACGACCAAGGTTATAGCCCAGCAGCAGGCCCGAGAGTCGCGCGGGACTACGCATGCTGGGCGGCACGGCAAAGGTAAGCGCACTCATGATGCCGCCACACATGCCAATGCAGTGGGCACCACCAAGCAGGCCGAAAACGAACGCCGCCAACAGTGGCGGTAGGCCAAGACCGGTAGGATCCATCAGGGCTCCGGAGAGTTGTCGTTGGGCTTGTTCTCCGCTTTGCGCTGGGTGGCGAGGCGTCGACGCTCGCGCTCCTCCGGCGTGAGGTCGTTTTCATCCTCGTCAAACAGAATGCGGTGAGCCGGGCCTTCGAGGTCTTCGAACTGATCGTTCTTTACTGCCCAGAAAAACGCCCACAGCGCCAGGCTGAGCAGAATCAGGGATAACGGAATCAGCAAGTAGAGAATGGTCATGCGGGCACCCGTTGCGATTCGGCAGAAGGTGGGGGCGGAGGCATGGGCGGGCCGGATATGACACGGCTACGAAAACGATTTAGACGCATGGCATTGCCTACCACTACCAGTGAGCTGGCCGACATGCCAATGGCTGCCAGCCACGGTGGTATCAGGCCCATGGCGGCCAGCGGCATGGCGGAAAAATTGTAGCAAACCGACCACACCATATTCTGGCGCATCACCCGCCGGGTAGCACGGCTGATCTCGATAGCCTCGACAATGCGGGCCAAGCGCGGGCTGACCAGAATGGCATCGGCGTTGGTACGGGCCAGGTCAGTGGCGCTATTCATGGCAATGGATAC
>DXFC01000019.1 GCA_019114645.1 Candidatus Halomonas stercoripullorum | reverse complement strand
GGTACAGCGGAACACGTCCCGTGGTACGACGAGATAACGAAGGGAGAGAACGCAATGAAAGGCGACGCCAAGGTTATCGAATATCTCAACAAGGCGCTTGGTAACGAGCTGGTAGCCATCAACCAGTATTTTCTGCATGCCAAGATGTACCAGGACTGGGGCCTGAAGAAGCTGGCCAAGTGGGAGTACGACGAGTCCATCGAAGAGATGCAGCATGCCGAAAAGTTGATCGACCGTATTCTGTTCCTCGAAGGCATTCCCAACCTGCAGGATCTCGGCAAACTGCACATCGGTGAAAACGTCCGCGAAATGCTCGAGTGCGATCTCAAGATCGAGCATGAGGGGCGCAACGACTACATCGAGGCCATCGAATATTGCGAACAGGTCAAGGATTATGTCACGCGTGACCTGTTCCGTGACCTGCTCGCCGACGAAGAAGGGCATATCGACCATATCGAGACCGAACTCGGCCTGATCGATAAAGTCGGCATCGAGAATTACATGCTCAAGCAGATGCAGGAAGCTGGCGACGAATAAACATCGCTTCAGCGAGCACCGCTTGAAATGACCGGCGCCCTTGTGGCGCCGGTATTTTTTTGGGGCTGGCTAGAACGCTTTTTCCAGGGTGAAGCGTGCTACTGTCTCACCGCGCACCTCGACACTTTCGCAGAACATCTCCAGTGGCCTGACCCACAGGCCATACTCACCGTACAGCGCACGGTAAACCACTAGCGGTTCTTCGCTCTCGCTATGTTGGGCGGTGCCGAAAACCTCGTAGACACTGCCCTTGTAGTGACGGTAGATGCCCGGGACGGGATGCTGGAAAGACATGCTGTAAGGGCTCCGATTCAAGGGGCTGGATAGTTAGTTGTCCGAAGGCTGCCCGGCCTGCTTGGCCAGGCGTGCCAGGACTCTTGCAGCGGCAAAGAAACCGAAGCTGCCGGTGACAAAGGTCGCTGCGCCGACACCGGAAGCGCAGTCGAGCCGGGTTGATTCGCCACCGGTAGGTTTTTGCAGGCAAACTTCACCATTGGCGGCGGGATAAACCAGCTGTTCTTCGGAGTAGACACACTCCACGCCGAAACGCCGCTTGGGGCTACGGGTAAAACCATGATCACGGCGCAGGCGCGCGCGCACCCGCGACAGCAGCGGATCGTGTTCGGTACGGCTGAGGTCGGCCACCCGAATACGGGTCGGGTCCGTCTGGCCTCCGGCGGCACCCACCACAATGACAGGCAGTCGGCGCTGCTTGCACCAGGCGATGAGTGCGGTCTTGGCCACCATGCTGTCGATGGCATCGACCACCATGTCGCAATCGGCGGGAATCCGCTCCGCCAGGTTAGTCGGGGTGACAAAGGCCAAATCGGTCATGACCTCAATGCCTGGTTGAATGGCACGGCAGCGCTCGGCCAGCACCTCTACCTTGGGGCGGCCGATGGTGCCGTCGAGGGCGGGAAGCTGGCGATTGATGTTGGAGACACAGACGTCATCGAGATCAATCAGCGTGAGCTTGCCAATCCCCGAGCGCGCCAATGCCTCTACCGTCCAGCTGCCTACGCCACCGACGCCGGCAACCACCACATGGGCGCGACGGAAGTAGGCCAGGGCGCGGGCACCGTAGAGCCGCTGAATGCCGCCGAAGCGAAATTCGTAATCATCATTCTGGATGGAGGGTGGGTGGACAGAGCCGACAGCCTGAGCGGAAGCAACAGCGGTCATGATTAAGGTACAACTCTTGATCAAGTGGAAACAAAGGGTGAAGCGGGCCGCGAGTGAACGCCCTCATCCGGCAAGTGCCGGGTCCAGCCAAAGCGCTGGAATAACGCTGTCATGGTCGCGTCCAGGCCGCAATTCAGCTGAAGGTGTCGACCATCGACCGGATGGGAAAAGCCCAGCCCTACCGCTGCCAGCAGCAGCCGTGGGCACGCCAGTTGCCGGGCGAAAAAGCGATTATGGTTGCCTTTGCCGTGCTTGGCATCACCGATGATCGGATACCCGCGCTGCGCCAGGTGGCGGCGGATCTGGTGCCTGCGGCCGGTGACCGGGCGCACCGCCATCAGCGAGTAACGGCTGTTGGGGTAGCGATCCACCTGTACCGGTAGCTCTATCTCGTCCAGCCGCTCGACCTCGGTGAGTGCCTCCAGCGCTGGCATCTCCGCCTTGGGGCGGCTGCCATCCTCTTCACGCAAGGCATAATCGAGCCGTTCACGTTCGGGGCCGAATCCGCGCACCACCGCCAGATAGCGCTTGTTGACATGGTGTTCGCGAAAGGCTGCTGCCAGCCGGGCGGCAGTGATGGCATCCAGTGCCATCACCATTACCCCTGAAGTTGGACGATCCAGCCGATGCACGGGATATGCCCGCTGGCCCAATTGGTTGCGCAGCCGTTGCAGTAAAAATTCATTTTCACCACCTGCCAGCTTGGAGCGGTGCACCAGCAACCCTGACGGCTTGTGTACCGCGACCAGATACTCGTCTCGATAAAGCAGGGTCAACGGCTGCGTCATGACAATCCGGATATACGCAAAGGGGGTATTGTCGCCTGTAGCGCCAGGGTTGTCACCCCGCAGCTTGGCCCACTCAAGTTTTCCTCTGCGCTGCCGATAGCTTGATCACCGGTGCTTTTCGCATCCGGTCGGGAGCGCTGGATGGTTATCAACACCAACATTCTTTCGCTGATCGTGCAGCAAAACCTGCGCGGCAGCCAGCAGGCCGTGCAGACCGCCATGCAGCGGCTCTCATCGGGCCTGCGCATCAATAGCGCCAAGGATGATCCTGCCGGGCAAGCGATTGCCAACCGCATGACCGCACAAATTCGTGGCCTTGATCAGGCGGCGCGCAACACCGCCGATGGTATCTCGCTGGTGCAAGTGGCCGGGGGCGCACTCGATCTGGTCAACGACAACCTGCAGCGAATTCGCGAACTGTCCGTGCAGGCCGGCAATGGTACCTTGAATGACAAGGACCGTGACGCCATTCAGGCCGAAATCGACCAGCGGCTGGATGAGATCGACCGCATCGGTGCGCAGACCAACTTCAACGGCATCTCCCTGTTGGGTGAGAATCGCAGCCTGAATATTCAGGTTGGCGCGAATGACGGCGATACCATTGCCATCCAGCTCGAAGGCGTCAGCCGCCACACGCTGGGGCTGGGCGGGTTTAGTGTCGTGGCGGGCGAAGCCATGGAAAAACCGCTAACGGTACTGGATGACGCCATTGGCCAGGTTGATCGCCAACGCAGCCGCCTGGGTGCGCTGCACAACCGTTTTGAGTCGGTGATCGACGGCATCCACACCACCAGGCTCAATCTCAGCGCGGCTCGCTCGCGCATCATGGACGCCGACTACGCTCAGGAAATCTCCAACCTTGTGCGTGCGCAGATCCAGCAGCAGGTGGGCTTTGCCATCCTCGCCCAGGCCAATCAGCAACCCGCCCTGGTGCTGCAGTTGCTGCGCTAAGGTGACTCCAGAGCCTGGAACTGTCCAAATATGAATGCAGCCGCTCAGCCGACCCCGCCGCCGTGGGGCGGGCCGAACAGGAACCGGCACCTGGTACGCATCGACTGATGTAGCGATAGGCGAGTTTTCACGCAAAACCCAGATACCAGATTAACAGGGGCAGAGTCGCCAGTGCGGCGATGGACACCACGACCAGTAGCCCGTCCCGGGACAAGAGGCCTGCTGCGAACAGGGCGATGGCGGCCGAGGCGATTGACCCCGACATGGGGATAAACTCCATGAATAGCATGCAGGGAGTGACAATCAGGATCAGAACAAGCGGCAAGTAGATCCACGGTGGTTTGATAAACATTGTCAGGCGCGGCTTGAGGAAGCGCTCGACGAAATGAACCGGCTTGCGCAGCCAGGCAATGCCTTTGCAGAGCTTGTTCTTGGCGAGACTGCGATGGGAGATAAAGGCGGGTAGCCATAGCGTGCTGCGTCCTGCCAGCATCTGCACAACGATGATGAATTCGGTGATGGCAACAACCGAGGTGACCCCGGGCATCGAACTTGCCGGCGAGGTTGAAATGAGGGCAAACACCAGCATCAATGGGGCAAAAGCGTGGGAGCCAAGCCCGTTGACCAACGCCTCGATGCTGACATTTTCTCCTTCCAACGTGTGTTCGAGCTGATCGAGCACCTCACTGAGTGCTCGTGTCGTACTCTTCACCATCGCCTCTCTCCTTGGCCCGTGGCGTTGGATGGCTACCTTTTTAAAGCGTATCGCCGGTCCTTCGCAGTCGCCTTACCTGGCATAAAATCCTGGATAAAACCCGCTCAAGTCATTTTAGCGCTACGCCGTTGAAGCGTTAATGGCGTGCATGGCATAGCCTAAGAGAGGGGCTACACTTCTTGGTGTCTTGATGCGCATTAAGGCATGTCAAAGCTGCATGCCTGTGTGCCAGTTTCCATGCAACAGGAGTTTTTCATGCGTGATTCAAATGACAAGCCAATGACAGGTTCGACCACCGGCTCCGGCGCGCCCGCACCCAGTGATCGCAACTCTCTCACTGTCGGCTCCAATGGGCCAATATTGCTGCATGATGTGCACTTTCTGGAGCAGATGGCGCACTTCAATCGAGAAAAAGTGCCGGAGCGTCAACCGCACGCCAAGGGCGCTGGTGCATTTGGTGTGTTTGAAACCACCGAGGACATGTCTCCCTACACCAAGGCAGCCCTGTTTCAGAAAGGTGCCAGTACCGAAATGCTCGCGCGCTTCTCCACTGTCGCCGGCGAAATGGGTAGCCCCGATACCTGGCGTGACGTGCGCGGTTTTTCGCTGAAATTCTATACCGATGAAGGCAACTACGATCTGGTGGGCAACAATACACCGATATTCTTCGTGCGCGACCCCATGAAGTTTCCGCACTTTATCCGTAGTCAAAAACGCCTGCCGGATTCCGGTCTGCGTGACAATCACATGCAGTGGGATTTTTGGACCAACAACCCTGAGTCAGCCCACCAGGTCACTTACCTCATGGGTGATCGCGGCCTGCCCCGCACCTGGCGCCATATGAACGGTTACGGCTCGCATACTTATATGTGGGTTAACGCGGCCGGGGAGCGGTTCTGGGTGAAATACCATTTCCACACGGATCAGGGAATGGAATTTTTCACCAACCAGGAAGCTGCCGACATGGCCGGCTCCGATGCGGACTTTCACCGCCGCGACCTGTTCGATGCCATCCAGCGCGGCGAACATCCAAGCTGGACCCTGCATGTACAAATCATGCCCTACGAAGAAGCCAAGACCTATCGCTTCAACCCTTTTGATCTGACCAAAGTCTGGCCGCACAAGGACTATCCGCTGATCAAAGTGGGTACCATGACGCTCAACCGCAATCCGGACAACTTCTTTGCCCAGATTGAACAGGCGGCCTTCTCGCCGGGCAACACCGTACCGGGCATCGGGCTGTCACCGGACAAAATGCTGCTCGGTCGCGCCTTCGCCTACGCTGATGCCCAGCGCAACCGCATTGGTACCAACTTTCACCAGTTGCCTGTCAACCAGCCTAAAGTGCCGGTCAATACCTATATGTTCGACGGTCAGATGGCTTATGAGCACTCGGGGAACGCCCCGGTTTATGCCCCCAACAGTGAGGGTCGCAGCTGGGCTGACGTGACCGGCAAAGTGGAAGATGGCTGGGAGATGGACGGCGAGATGGTGCGTCAGGCCTATGCCTTGCGCGCCGAGGATGACGATTTCGGCCAGCCTGGCACCATGGTGCGCGAGGTATTCGATGACGAGCAACGCGCCAGACTTGTTGAGCAAGTCGCGGGCAGCTTGCTAGGTGGGGTGCGCAGTCCGGTACTGGAGCGCGCTCTGGAATACTGGAAGAACATCGACGCCGATACAGGCCGCCGCATTGAAGAGAAAGTGCGGGCTGGCAGCGCCACTGAGCCTGCTGAAGGCATGGGCGAAGCCTGAGCCTGACGGTGGCCGCCCCGAAGGTTGGATATCCCATCCAACCTTCGGACTAAGCCGTAAGCGCGCCCCCCAGCCCTTGGCTGTCATGCGGCTGTCACGAGAATGTTGCAATCTTGCCCTGATGAAAACCAAGGGCAAGCAATGACTTTTACTGAGGCGGCGGAGCTTAAGGCGATCATTGAAGGGGAGCGGTTGACGCCCTGCTTTCAGCCGATTGTCGATGTGTCCCGGCAACGCATTCATGGTTACGAGGCGTTGATGCGCGGCCCGGAAGGCTCGCCGCTGCACTCGCCTCTCAAGTTGTTCGATGTGGCAATGCAGGCGGGTTTGTTGGTAGAACTGGACCTGATGTGCCGGCGCTTGGCAATAGCCGCCTTTGTGCGACTGGGCCTGCCTGAGCGTTTGTTTCTCAACGTAATGCCATCCACCATCGTCGAGCGCGATTTCCGTGAGGGACTGACGCTGGGCTATTTACGTCAATACGGCCTGGCTCCCAACCGGGTGGTGATCGAACTTACCGAACATCTTCCGATTCATGATTATGCGCTGATGCGACAGGCTGTGGCGCATTATCAGTCCATGGAGTTTCAGGTCGCTCTGGATGACTTGGGGGCGGGGCATTCGAGTCTGCGACATTGGGCCGAGCTGCGTCCCGATTTCGTTAAGCTCGACCGTCACTTTGTATCCGGCATCGATCGCGACCCTGGCAAGCGTGAGTTCCTGCGCTCGATTCTTGATGTCTCCCGCAGTCTGGGGTGTCAGCTGATTGCAGAAGGTATCGAGACTGCTGAAGAGTATCGCAGCCTATGGGAGCTCGACCGTAGCCTGTCGCTGCTGCAGGGCTACTACTTTGCGCGACCGAGTATCGCTCCACCGCATGCTATCGAACACTTTTTACCCGGTGCCACTGCCCTGCGGCGTGAGCAAGCGCGTACTGCGCGTGCCTTGCTCCAACCCTTGGAGCCGGTTGCACCTGAGTTGCCGGTGCTCGAACTGGCCGAGCGTTTTCGTACGGATCCTCAACTACGCTGCGTGGCCGTGGTGGAGAATGAGCGACCTATCGGGGTGGTGCGGCGCAACGAGTTTCTTACGCTGTTTACCAATCAGTTCAGTCATGCGCTGTTTGCCAAACGAAAAGTGCGTGAGATTAGCGATATCCGCATGCTTATCGCTGTTGATGAAATGCCGCTGGCCGCACTTAGTCAGCAGCTGACCGACACACAGGATGTTCCCCAGGAAGACTTCGTCATCGTTGACGTGATGGGGCGCTATCAAGGTATGGGGAACATTGTCGATCTGCTGCGGGAAATTACTGCCATCCAGGTGCGCCAGGCGCGCCACGCCAACCCGTTGACTGGTTTGCCGGGTAACCTGCTGATCAATGAAACGCTGGGTGAGTGGCTGGAAGCCGGTACCCCTTTCACCGCGGTCTACTGCGATCTGGACAGTTTCAAGGCCTACAACGATGCCTATGGCTACGCCAGGGGGGATCGGGTCATCGTGGTGCTGGGGCAACTGCTGGAGCAGCAGCTGGGCAGGAATGACTTTCTCGGTCATATCGGTGGGGATGATTTCATGCTGCTGTTTGCCGAGCCTGACTGGGAGCCGCGTTGCCAGGCGATCCTTGCGGCATTCGGTGAGATGTCACCGGGCTTTTACGATGCCAAGGATCGAGAGGCTGGTGGTGTGCGGGTCAGGAACCGCCAGGGCCAGTTCAGCTTCTTTCCCTTTGTCAGCATATCACTGGCGGCACGTCCGATAAGGGATGGACGCGGCTGCGACCCGCTGGAAATTGCTGCAGAGCTCTCAGAGCTCAAGCATCAGGCCAAGCAACAGCCGGGCAACAGTTTGTTCATCGAGCGCAGGCGGAAAACAGATAATTAATGCGACGGGCAACCCTCCGCCCGTCGCATTTAAGCCGGGTCAAGGCGAGCCCGTCTTAATCCTGCTGCAGTTGAAGCAGATAGCTGCCGCTCTCGCTGCTGCCATAGGCCCGTGCCGTGGCGTGATAAGTGCCAGGCTCCAGGTGTGTGCTGATGCGTGCGTTCAGGTTGCCACCGCTATCGTCATCGCGCAGCGACAGGCCCGCTCCCTCCAGTTCCAGGTAAGCATCGAACGTCTCGGAGATCAGGTCCAGCCGGTAGTGTCCGGCGGTCTCGATCTGAAAGCTGTAGCCATCGCGGGCGCCTGGATCAAGCCAGCCTTGAAAGGTGCTGCCAATGTTGAGGGTACCGTCTTCAGGCAGCTCATCGACTGTAACGGCACTGGCGCTTAGCTCGAACAGGCCGCCGCCATGGCTGCTGTAACCGCGTGCGGTGACGGTGTAGGTGCCGGGAGCCAGTGAACGGACCAGACGTGCGTTCAGCCCTTCACCACCGTCATCATCGCTGGCGTAAACATTCTCCCCTTCCAGCTCCAGATAGGCGTCGAAATCGGACGAAAGCATATCGAGCGTCACAACCGACTGTGTATCGAGTTCCAGTTGATAGCTCAGACCCTCGCCGCTGAACCAGCCATGTAGAGGTTCGTCGAGGACGAGTGCGCCACTGTTGCGCAGGGTTTCACCACTGGCGAGTTCGTGGGGGCCAAGCTTCAAGGTGTAGAGCCCGCTGTCGTGTCCATAAGCGGTACGGGCGGTGAGATGGTATTCACCGGGCTCAAGAAAATCGGCGATGCGGGCATCGAGACTGCCGGCGCTGTCGTCGTCTTCACGCCAATAGTTGTTGGGCCCCTCCAGGACCAGGTAGGCGTCGATATCGTTGGAGCGCATTTCGAACTCGTAGAGTCCGCTCTCCTCGATATTCAGGGTGAAGCTGTCTTCACCATCCTGCAGCCAGCTATCGATCTGGGTCGGCATGGTCAGGGAGTCACCCGTGAAAATTTCCATTTCACGGGTGGCCAGCGTGAAGGGGCCATAGCTATGTGCGTCGATACCGCTGACCACCAGCAGGTAATCACCGCTCTCGTCGATGCGCCGGCGCAGCGATCCGGAGCTGGTAGTATCGTAATAATCGTAGGTCATGCTGGTGGCGAGCAGGGTTTCGTCGGCATCAAACAGCGACAATGCGCCCTGCAGGGGGCCGCTGAGCTCAATCTCAACCAGCGCCCCCTCTTCCAGCGGCAGGGTAAAGCGTTCGAAACGGCTGCCATCCTTGCCATTGAGCTCACTGGCCGAGGTGATCTCGCCACGCTCACGTTCGCCGACCGCTAGTGCTGGCGGAACATTGGAGTTGGCCGTGGCTGATTCAATAACCGGGGCAGCAGAGGGGGAGTCGGGCAGTTGCCAGCCCACGATCAAGCCGATGGCAGCGCCGCCCAGAGCGGCAAAGGTAACGGTAGAGGCGCGTTTGGCCATGAAAGCGTCCTTGTCGATGGCAGGCATCGGGTGGGTTGTTACGCACAGATTGGGTTACGTCGAGTAAGGATTATATGCTGAATGTTGCGTTGACGGACAAGCGCCGGTTCGGCGCTTGTTTCTTCGATAGTGAGGGAACAGCGTAGCGATCAAATAATGGTGTGACGCACCCGTGCCGAGATCCATTCCGAAACCAGCACCGTGGCGAAGATCATCACGAAAATAACACTGACCTGACTCCAGGCCAGGGTATTGATGGCGGCGTTTAGCTGCAGTCCGATGCCGCCCGCACCGACCAGCCCCAGTACCGTGGATTCGCGGATATTGATATCCCAGCGGTAGACGCTGATGCCGGCGAAGGCGGGAAGTATCTGCGGCAGCACACCGTAGCTCATCACCTGCATGCGCCCGGCACCGGTGGCGCTGATGGCCTCAACGGGAGTGGGGTGAATCTCCTCGATGGCTTCGTAGAGCAGTTTGCCGATAAAGCCAATGGAGCGCAGCGCAATGGCGATGATGCCGGCCAGCACCCCCGGACCAAGAATGGTGACCAGTAGCATGGCCCAGATCAGGGAGTTGATCGAGCGTGATGACACGATGACAAACAGTGCGGCGCTACGTACCAGCGGATGAGGCGTGGTGTTGCGCGCCGCGAGAAACGCCACCGGAAAAGCCATGGCGATACCCAGCAGGGTGCCCAGGGTGGCGATGTTGAGCGTATCCCACATGGGCTTCCACAGGCGGTGAGCATAGTCCCACTGTGGCGGCAACATGCGGCTGATCAAGTTGCTGCCCTGCCTGCCGGCGTCCTCGACAAATACCCACATGGTGTTGTCGGAAATAACTTTCCAGCACAGCAGAAACAGCGTGATACCGATCAGCCAGCCGAGATAACCCAGCCACTGGGCGCGGGTGGTACGCAGGCGCCACACGGGCGTGCCCTGCGCAGTGGTAGAGACGGGCATTCGTTACTCCTTGAAAAGCCGATGCATAGCGGCAGCCATGACTTACTGGGTCCAGCGACGGATATGGCTGGAGCTGTATTCACACAGCAGCACGATGGCGATGATGATTAATAGAATGGCCGCCGAAGTGTCATATTCGTAGCGGTTGATCGAGGTGTTGAGCGTTGCTCCGATACCACCGGCACCAACGATGCCGATGACCGCTGATTCGCGGAAGTTGATGTCCAGACGGTAGACGGAGAGCCCGATCAGGCGCGGCATGACCTGGGGCTGGATGGCATGGTTCATCACCTGCCACCAGCCGGCGCCGGTGGCGCGAACCGCTTCTACCTGGCGCCAGTCCAGGTCTTCAATATCTTCGGCGAGGAGCTTGGCCATGAAGCCGACGGTGGCGAAGGCCAGGGTGATCATGCCGGCCAGCGGACCAAAACCGAACATCACCACGAATAGAATGGCGATGATGATTTCCTGGAAAGTACGCGACATGGTAATGATGCCGCGACACATATAATAGACCGGCCAGGGGGCGATGTTGCGTGCCGCGCCCAGACCCACCGGGATCGCCAGGGCCACACCGATAACGGTGGAGGTGACCGTCATGGTCAGGCTTTCGATAATGCCGTCGATGATATCGCCACGGCGACTGATAAAGTCGGGCTGCGCGAAGGCGGCGAGAAAGTTGAGCCCGCGGCTGGCGCCTTCGGCGACCCGCTGCCAGTTCACATCAACGCTGGAGAGCGCCAGTAACAGGTAAACCAGAGCCCCAAGTGTCAGGCCCCAGCGTAGCCAGGGACGGGCAATCAGACTTGGGCGCCGCCAGTGCTCCCGGGCGGCGAGGGACTGACGGCTCATCGCACTGCTCCTGCAGCCGCCAGCGTCGACTGCGGGCCGGTCCAATTGGAGTAGGTGGGGATTTCCACAGCGGATTCGGCCTGGATGCCACCTTCCTGCTTGTTCCACTCCTCTTCACCGTAGATGGTGGTCAGGGTGGTGGCATCCAGGGCATTGGGCTTACCGTCGAAAACGATACGGCCGGCGCGCAGGCCGACGATACGATCGGCAAACTGCTGGGCCAGGGCGACGTCGTGAATATTGATAATGGCTGCCAGATGGCGTTCGGCACACAGTTCACGAATCAGGCGCATGATCTGGCGCGAGGTCTTGGGGTCGAGGCTGGCGGTGGGTTCGTCGATCAGCAACAAACGGGGACGCTGAATCAGGGCCCGGGCGATGCCGACCCGCTGGCGCTGGCCACCAGAGAGGGCGTCGGCGCGCTTGTCGATGGCGTGCGATAGCCCGACCCGTTCCAGCAGGCGGAAGGCTTCGGCCACGTCGTCAGCGGGATAGCGGCGCATAAAGCTGCGCCAGAAGCCGACATAGCCTAGTCGTCCTGACAGCACGTTTTCCATTACCGTCAGGCGATCCACCAGCGCATACTCCTGGAAGATCATGCCCATGGTGCGGCGGGCGCTACGCAGCTGGCGCGGCGAGAGATCGGTGAGTTCGCTGCCTTCCAGGCGGATACTCCCCGAGCTGGGTTCCACCAGCCGATTGACGCAACGAATCAGTGTGCTTTTACCGGCGCCGGAAGGGCCGATGAGCGCCATGACTTGCCCGGCTGGCAGAGTCAGATCGATATCGGTCAGCGCCAGATCCCCGGTGGGGTAGCGCTTGTTGACCTGGGCGAGGGTCAGCATGGGCAGTTCCCTTCGTTCATATAGAGGTAAGGCAGCCGGAGCGAGGCCCCGGCTGCATGGTGTTGGCTGTGATTGCGCTCAGCGCAGGCCACCGGTCACGGTTATTCGCAGTCGTAGGTGACCCCGTTGGCGGCGTCGATGGTACGAATCACTTCCCAGTGCTCCTGATAGGTAATGGGCACGAACTGGGACTCGCCGGAGTTGGCGAATTCCGCTTCCAGGGCGCTGCCTTCCCACTCAA
>DXFC01000169.1 GCA_019114645.1 Candidatus Halomonas stercoripullorum | reverse complement strand
TGATCGCCAGCCGCGAAACCGCCTCTTCGACCACACTGCTGAACTCAGGGTCGACCAGGATCGCCCGCGCCTCGCCATGCTCCAGCATATAGGTGATGACGTCGACATCCAGGCGGATATTGAGGGTATTCAGCACGCAACCCGCCAGCGGTACGCCAAAGTGGGCCTCGAACATGGCCGGCACGTTGGGCAGCATGGCGGCCACTGTCTCGCCGGGCTTGATGCCGCGCTGCTCCAGCGCCGAAGCGAGCCGCCGGCAGCGGCTCCAGGTCTCGCTCCAGGTATGGCGAGTATCCCCATAGACCACCGCGGGGTAGTCGGGGTAGATGGCGGCGCTGCGCTCAATGAAGGTTAGGGGGGAAAGCGGCACGAAGTTGGCCTGGGTCTTGGGCAGACCCTGCTCGAAGATGCTGTGATTCATGAGTGGACTCCAAGTCGCATTGCATTGCGTTTTTGTTATGGGCTGTGAAGGGGATCAGCTGGTCACGCTGAAATTCGCCAGGCTCTCCATGCCCGCCTCGATCACGCTACGCTGGGCGCGGCCCACCGGTAGCCATTGGCGCAAGGCGTAATCGGCAGCCAGCAGCTTGGCTTGATAGAAAGGATCGTCACTGCCGCCAGCCAGGGCAGCACTGGCCTTCAGTGCTGCCCGGCCCATCTGCCAGGCACACAGGACATGGCCGGTCAGGCTGAGGAAGGGTGTGGCATACGCCTGAACGGCGTCGGCACCGGTTTGCGGGTCGCGACTCGCCTCAAGCAGCGTGGCCATGGCGGCACGCAGGTCGGCGGCGCCGTCCGCCAGGCTCTCGCCCTGGGCAACCAAGGTGTCGTTGGACTGGAGTTCACGCGCGGTCGCCTCGACTTCGTCGAGCAATGCGGCCAGTGCCGCTCCACCGTCGCGGGAGAGCTTGCGACCGGCCAGGTCGAGGGCCTGAATCCCGTTGGTGCCTTCATAGATCGGCGCGATACGCACATCGCGCAGCAACTGCGCGGCACCGGTCTCTTCGATAAAACCCATGCCACCATGCACCTGAACGCCCAACGAGGCGATGTCCACGGCCTGATCAGTGGAGAACGCCTTGACCACGGGAATCAATACATCGATACGCGCCTGGGCCGCCTCTCGCTCAGCGCCATCCTCTGCATGGCGCGCCACATCCAGCTGGGCCGCACAGTACAACGCCAGGGCGCGCAGGGCGTCGGTACGGGCACGCATGGAGAGCAACATGCGACGTACATCTAGATGTTCGCTAATGGTGGACTCGCTGCCACGCGCCTTGCCTTGCACACGATCCAGGGCGTAGGCGAAGGCGTGCTGGCAGGCGCGCTCGGCGACCCCGATGCCCTGTACGCCCACCTTGTGTCGCGCCTCGTTCATCATGGTAAACATGTGGTTGAGGCCACGACCCTCTTCGCCTACCAGGTAGCCGATGGCGCCTTCGCCTTCACCAAAGCTCAGGGTGCAAGTGGGAGAGCCATGGATGCCCAGCTTGTGCTCGATGGAAGCGCAAACCACATCATTTCGCTCGCCCGGCGAGCCATCGGCGTTGACCAGAAACTTGGGCACCAGAAACAGCGAGATGCCCTTGTTGCCCTCAGGGGCATCGGGCTTGCGTGCCAACACCAGATGAATGATGTTGTCACTGGCGTCATGTTCACCCCAGGTGATGAAGATCTTCTGACCGAACAGGCGATAGCGGTCGCTGCCATCGTCACATGGCACCGCCCGGGTGCGCACTTTGGACAGATCGGAACCAGCCTGGGGCTCGGTGAGGTTCATGGTGCCGGTCCAGGTGCCTTCGACCAGCTTTGGCAGGTAAGTCTCCTTGAGCTCGGCGCTGCCATGGTGAGCTAACGCCTCGATAGCGCCAGCGGTCAACATCGGGCACAGCCCCAGCGCCATGTTGGCACCATGCAGCATCTCCTGGACGCTGCTCGCCACCACCTCGGGCAGCCCCTGGCCACCCAACTCCTGGGACACGCCAATTCCGTTCCAGCCACCCTCGACATAGGCCTGATATGCCTCGGCGAACCCTTCGGGCAGGGTCACACCGCCATCATCACGCCGGGTACAACCCTGCTGATCTCCGCTTGCGTTAAGCGGCGACCACACTTAACCGGCCAGCTTGGCCGCTTCTTCCAGCACGGCCTCGACCAGGTCCGGGGTGGTTTCTTCGAAACCGGGTAGCGCAAGGGAGCGATACTCAAGCAGCTCCTCGAGTACAAAACGAAGATCACGAACAGGGGCGGTGAAAGGGAACATGAATATGCCTCGGAAAAATAATAGCGTTGATAGTAGTTTCACTACTTTTCATGGGCCATTATCCCTAGGTCGCACCTTCGGGACCACTCCCCGCCTCAGCGCTCCAGCTGGGCCCGAAGCGGCGCCTTCTCAACCGACTCTTCATCTTCGTCGGCATAGTAGACAATATGCGGCTCGTCCGGCGGCGGTGGGCCGACCAGAGGCTCCGCCACTTCGACCTCTGGCACCACGTCGGACAGATCCTCTATATGCTCATGCTCGATAGCCCCTTGTACCAGCTCCTCGGTAACCGTAAGTTCCGCCCCCACCGGCGACATCGGCGTGCTGGGGGCAAACGGCGCCACCGGTAGCGGTGCCGGGCGTACGCTACGCCGCCAGGCGAAAAAGGCCACCAGGAACAGACCCAGGACACCGAAAGCCCAAAACAACCCCGTATCGCCGACTATCGCCATGATCGGCGAGATCACTGGCGGACTCAGGGTCGAACCGATCGCGTTGATCAGAAGTAGCCCTTGACTCATGCGCACCAGGGCTCCCGCCGGTGCCCGGTCGGCGGCATGACCCAATGCCACGGGGTAGAAGGCGAAAATGCCACCGCCCAGCAGAAACAGCATGGCCGCCAGCACCCAGAAAGAGAGCGGCAATAGCAGTATCCCGACCGAAATCAGCGTGCAGAAAACCCCCAACATGATCAGCACGAACTGGCGGTCATGGCGATCGGACCAGCGTCCGATGGGGTACTGCAGGAGCATGGCCCCAAGCACAACCACTGCCATCATCTGGCCCACCTGAGCCACCGACAGCCCGATACGCTGTAGATAGAGAGGCAACAGGGTGTATACGGCAGCCACCGCAAACCCTGAACAGAAGCTGCCCACTACCCCGGTAGGCGTCATGGTCACCAACCGCATCGGCGACAACGGCTCGGCATGCTCAATCAGTGGTGAAACCCGGGGAATCATGGCCATGGGCAATACCGAGAGCGAGGCCAGCATGCCGACGACAATAAAGGGGGCCGTTTCGCCCATGCCTTGGGTCACGCCTAGCAGCAATTGGCCAATGACCCCTGCCGCGTAGAGCGAAATCATGTAGAGCGCGAGCAGCCGGCCACGCACCTTCTGCTCACCCGAAGTAAGGAGCCAGCTCTCGATGACCAGGTAAACCCCCACGGTCGCCCAGCCGCCCACCAGGCGCAGGACAAACCAGGCCCAGGGCTCAAAGAACAGCGCCTGCAGCAACACCGTGACCGCCACTAGCGAGGCGAAGCTGCCATAAGCGCGAATATGCCCAATCCTCAGCAGCAAACGGTCATTGAGCACCGCACCCAGTGCCAGGCCGATGAAGTAGGCAGACGACACCCAGCCAATCACCACCGGCGACTCGCCGGCAGCATCCAGCCTCAAGGTAATCAAGGTGGCCAGAAAGCCATTGCCAATACCCAGAATAAAAAGCCCCAGCAGGGGCGGCAGAGCCATGGCCAGCAGTTGCCGCGACATCAGCGCGTTTCTCCAGAAAAAAGACAAAAAAGGATATTATCGGCTCAGTTCACACTCAGCCGCTTAACGCTTTTGCAACAACGCCACATCTGCAGCCGGGAACTCAACATGCATGCCGAGCCGTTGCGCCAACCACTCAAAGCTGGCCTCACTGAAGAAGCAGATGTGTGTGGGGTCGAGTATATAATGCCAACGCGCAAATGCCTCCTCGCTATTGACACGCTTGGTCATCAACCCCAGCCAACCACCCTTCGGCAGCAGTGCTACCAAGCGGGCAAACTCGCGCCCCGGGGCGGCAAGGTGTTCGGCCACTTCAGTGGCGGTGATAAAATCGTAGGAAGGCTCGTTGCGACGCGCCAATACACTGCAATCCGCCGCATAGTAAGGGTCATAAATGGTCATCGGATGTCCCGCCTCCTCGAACATCAGGGAGAGCGTCGGGCCCGGGCCGGCGCCGAAATCCAGCCCACGCGTACCGGGCACCAAACGCTGCGTCAGCGGCTCGAACAGGCGCGACAGAAAGCGTCGGTAGGCCGGATCGTCAGGCCGGTTCTGGTGCAGGTCGTAAACGGCCTTCTCCTGCTCGGGGGAAAGGTGCTGCTCAGGCGGTACGAACACCAGCCGGCAGTTCTCGCAACGGAAGTAGTCGCGCCGCCGATCACGATGAAAGTGACGTGAATCGAGCGAAGCACATAGCGGGCAGGTCATCATCGGCGTATCCTTTTGAGCCCGGCGAGCCAAGGCTTGCGTAAAACACAATATAACGAGGAGGCCTGTAATGCTGTCAGGTCTGGATCATCTGGTCATTACCGTGACCGACATTTCCCGCGCCGTGGACTTCTACTCCCGCGTGCTCGGGCTTGAGGTTCGCTACCGCGATCGGGAACGCGTCGATCTGATGCTGGACGATATCGCCCTGCGTCTACACTGGACCGCCACCGACATTGAGCCTCGCGCCGCCACCCCCACACCGGGCAGCCTGGATATTTGTCTGCGCAGCCTGCTCCCGCTGGATGAAGTACGCCGCCACCTGGATGCTCTCGACATCGAGGTAGAGCTCGGCCCGGTGACTCGCCAGGGCGCCACCGGTCTTATCGAGTCACTGTACCTGCGCGACCCTGATGGCAACTTGCTCGAAATCAGCCGTCCCCTCAAAGACACTCAGCCCCGTGATGAACTCTGACATTATCGACAGTGGACGGTATGATTAAAGCCCACTTTACCTCACCGGAAGCACTATGACCGAACGTCCCGACTACCATGGGGTCATCGAGCCAGGTGGCAAGCCTGACACCACCCTGCCCATTGTCGTTTATGCCCTTTTCCTCGCCGGTATCGTCAGCGGCGGTTTGACGATGCTTGTCGGCGCGATCATCGCCTATGTCTATCGTGGCCGTGGTCCCCATTGGTATGACGAACACTACCGCTATCAGATCCGCACTTTCTGGATCGCCCTGCTCTACTTCGCCATCTCAGGGGTGCTGATGCTGCTGCTGATTGGCTACGTGACCTGGCTGCTGGCGGTAGTGTGGCTGGTGGTGCGTTGCGTCAAAGGTATCCGGCGGTTGCAGGAGTACCGCGAGCCCGACAACGTAGGTACCTGGCTGGTTTAAGCTCATGGAAACACGGACATCTCGTTTGGCGACATGGCAAGGACATGCCATTGCCGGGCTATGGCGCTTTCTGTCTGCCCGCCATCTTGCCACCCTATGGCGTATGGCACGGATCAGCGGCCCGCTGGTGTACCGCTTCAGCAGCCGCGAGCGCAAGGTCACTGACATCAATCTGGCCGAGGTCTATCCCGAACTTGACCCGCAGGCGCATCGCCACCTGGCCCGCAAGAGCATGATCCACTCCACCGCGACAATGCTTGAGCTGGGTTTTGCCTGGATGGCTGAGCCACAGCGGGTCGAGCAGTCCATCCTCGCCGTACATGGGCGCGAATTGCTCGATGAGGCGCGTACCGATGAACGTGGCGTGATCGTGCTCGCGCCGCACTTCGGCAATTGGGAAGTGCTCAACTTCTGGCTATCAAGCCACTTCCCCTTCACCGCCATGTACGAGCCCCCCAAAATTGCCGGCCTTGACCCGGTGATTCGGCAGGGTCGCGAACGCATGGGTGCCAGCCTGGTTCCGACCACTCCACGCGGTATTGCCGCGCTGCTCAAAGCGCTCAAACGTAGCGAGGCAGTGGGCATTCTGCCCGATCAGGTACCCAGTTGGGGCAGCGGCGTGTTCGCACCTTTCTTCGGTCGCCAGGCTTACACCGCCACCCTGCTGCCCAAGCTGGTGGCGCGTACCCAAGCGCGGGTGGTCACCGGGGTGGCGCGACGTATCCCGGGGCACGGTTTCGAGATCCACTTCCTGGCCGCCGACCCCCGGGTTTATGCAGCCGACGAAGCCGAATCCGCTGCCGGCGTCAACGCTTGTGTGGAGAGTGTCATCGCTCTGGA
>DXFC01000168.1 GCA_019114645.1 Candidatus Halomonas stercoripullorum | reverse complement strand
CGCAGGGAAGCAACTTTGTCAAAATGGATGCCTATGGTGCGCGCCCGGCGAGGGCCGGTCAATGTGGGTTGAAGTGCGCGGAGCACCGCGCTTGGTCGAGGAATACCGTAATGCTGTATGCAATCATCAGTGAAGACGTGAAAAACAGCCTGGAGCGGCGCCTGGCGGCTCGCCCCGATCACTTGGCCCGGCTGGAGAAGTTGCGCGACGAAGGCCGGCTGGTATTGGCGGGCCCTCATCCCGCGGTGGATAGCAGCACTCCGGGTGAGGCCGGCTTCACTGGCAGCCTGGTGGTCGCCGAGTTCGACAGTCTTGAGGCCGCACAGGCCTGGGCCGACGCCGACCCTTATATCATTGCTGGTGTCTATGCAGCGGTCACGGTCAAGCCGTTTAATAAAGTCCTGCCCTGATCACGCTCTGCCCGCTGTACCTGTCCACAGCATTTTGCTCACAACTTCTGTGGATAACATTGTTGAAACGCCGCGGATGGCTGTCGCAATACGCCATGTCATGCTGCCGCGGCGCAATCGTACATTTTTTGACCAGCATGACAGCTAGCGGAGAATTCTGTGTCTCGCCCCAGCGCTGCCCTACCGCCATTGACGGGTCTTGCATCCCCAGACCTCTCCTGGCATCAGGATGAAAACGGCTCTATCGGCCCGGTTTCGACGCAATTCGATGATGTCTATTTCTCGCGCCATGATGGTCGCGCGGAAACCGAGCATGTTTTTATTCACGGCAACGACCTGCCCCGGCGCCTGGCGGCGTGGACACATCCGCGCCCCTTCGTGGTCGGCGAAAGTGGCTTTGGCACAGGACTCAACATGCTCTGCGCCTGGGCCTGCTTCGAGACCCATGCCCCACCCCAGGCCCGTCTGCACCTGGTCTCCACCGAACGTTTTCCCCTGCTACGTGATGACCTGGCCCGGGCGTTAAGTGCCTGGCCGGAGCTTGCCACGCATGCCGAACGCCTGGTGCAGCAATGGCCCGAACCGGTTGCCGGCGTGCATCGCCTATTGCTCGACGAGCGCGTCACCCTCGATTTGCACTTTGGCGATGCCGCCGAGCGAATCGCCCTGCTTGATGGGCAGGTCGACGCCTGGTTTCTGGATGGATTCGCGCCCGCCAAAAACCCCGAGATGTGGCGCCCCGAGCTGTTTAGCGCCCTGGCGGCAGCTTCTCGCCCCGGCGCCACTTTTGCCACCTTTACCTGTGCCGGAATCGTCAAACGCGGACTGGCCGCTGCCGGCTTTGCCTGGCGCAAGGCACCCGGCTACGGACGCAAGCGCGAAATGCTCAGGGGTGAGATTAGCTTGCCGCCGCCGAATGAGCGCCGCCAGGCCACGCCCTGGTTTACTCCGCCTGACGTCAAGATACCGCAGCACGTCGCTGTTATCGGCGCCGGTATTGCCGGCGCTACTGCTGCCGCCGCCCTGGCCCGGCGCGGTATTGCCGTGACCCTGATCGACCGTTTTGATCGCGCCAGGCTGGAGCCCACCCATCTGCAAGGCGCGCTCTATGTCAAGCTCGCTGCCGACACCAATCTGCAAAGCCGCTTCTACCTGGCCGGCTTGCTACACAGTCGTCGCTGGCTGGCCCAACTCGATCCGCATCACACCCTGTGGCAGCCCAGCGGTGTGCTCCAGTTGGGCACGAGCGAGAAGGAACAGGCACGGCAAGCCAGCTTTCTGGCCAACCACGCCTTGCCCGAAAGCGTAGTGCGGGGTCTGGACAGCACGGCAGCCAGTGCTGCCGCCGGTATCGAGGTCAATACGCCGGCGCTGGACTACCCCAATGCTGGCTGGGTCAAGCCAATCGAGCTATGCGCACACCTCGCCACCACTCCCGGTGTCGCCTTTCACCAGGGCGAAGTCAAAGCGCTGCACGCCGTGGCGACGGGCTGGGCATTGACGCTCGCCAGCGGCACCATCATCGAGGCCGATCAGGTAGTGATCGCCAGCGCCAGCGAAGCTTCCAGCTACGCCGAGACCGCCGCACTGCCATTGCAGCCGGTGCGGGGCCAGATCAGTCAACTCACACTGCCCGCCGGCGCCCCTCCGCTGGGGCGTGTGGTCTGTGCCGGTGGCTATGTACCACCGGCAGCGGATGGCGTGCTCAATTTCGGCGCCACCTTCCACCCCGGGGAGGTTGATCCGCATGAACGCGAAGCCGACCATGCCGCCAACCTGGCAGAGCTTGAGCGCGGCCTGCCCGCTCTCGTGAGCGCGCTATGCAGCGCCGGCGCCAAGCTCACGCCAGAACGGCTGACGGGACGCACCGGTATCCGCGCTGCCAGCCCTGACAAGACGCCCTATGCCGGTCCGGTACCGGATGCCGAAGCGTGGCGTAATGACTACGCCTCCCTGGCCAAGGACGCAACCCGGATACCCGCTATCCCTGGTCGCCACTATCCCGGGCTCTGGCTCAGCACCGCCCACGGCTCACGGGGTCTCTCCAGCGCCCCCCTGTGCGCTGAGGTGATTGCCTCGCGCATCTGTGACGAACCCCTGCCACTGGAATGGCCACTGGTGGATCACCTGCACCCCGGGCGGCGCATCATTCGGGATTTGGTGCGAGGAAACAAAGGATAGCCGCCGCGCCCCCGCGCTTGGGTTATGGGGGTCTATAGCGCCTATCCCTCTTCCTCGTCATCGGCCAGGTCCCGACCAAAGCTACGCCACTGGGCCAGGGTCATGACTTCGGTGATTTCGGTCTGCAGATCATGGGCGATGATCAGCTCGCTGCGTTCAAGCTGTTGCTTGAGCTCACTTACCCAACCGCGCATGCCAGCTCCAGGGTCGGTGGTATCGTAGCCTTGGCGGGTAACGAAGGCTTCCAGCAAGGCGTCAAGGGTTTCCCCGGGTAACATCCGGTAGGGCACTT
>DXFC01000167.1 GCA_019114645.1 Candidatus Halomonas stercoripullorum | reverse complement strand
GGTCCATGGCCTGGAAGGGCTACGTGTGGTCGATGCCTCGCTGTTTCCGGTGATCCCCACCGGCAATCTTAATGCCCCCACACTAATGCTGGCCGAGAAAATCGCCGACCGCATCCGCGGTCACGAGCCCCTGCCATCCTCCGACGCGGCCTACTACGTCGCCGGCGATAGCCCGGCACGTCGCACCCCCGTCCGCCAGCTGGATTGAAGCCCACCTGTGCCCTCCTCTGCGCCCCGCCTGTGCGGGGCGCAGTCATTTACGACCAACACCCGCTAGTCAGTTGCCGAATGATAGGCTAGGCTGTCAAATTCAAACGACCGTTCCAAACGAACCTATGGGAGCGCTGCACACATGCTCACCCTGATACTTCTTGTCGCCACCATCGTCGGCCTGCTGGTACTGATGCGCCGCGAGGCAGGCGCAGTACCGATCCTGATTCTGCTTGGCGCCCTTGGCCTGGCCGGACTGCTGCTGGGCTCTCCTGTGCTGGGTATCCTGCTGCTTCTTGGTGCGGCAGGGGTGGCCGTAGCCGGTTTGCCGACGCTGCGCATCCGCTGGCTCACTCCGCGCCTGTTCGCCATGTTCAAGCGTGTCTCGCCCAAGGTCTCAGATACCGAGCGCATCGCCCTTGAAGCCGGCACCGTGGCCTGGGACGGCGAGCTGTTCTCGGGCCGCCCCCAGTGGGACAAGCTGATGGCCTACCAGGACGACGGCCTGACCGAAAAAGAGCGTGCCTTTATCGACCACCAGTGCAGCGTGGCCGCCAGCATGTGCAACGCTTGGGAGATTGCCAAGGAACGTGCCGACCTGCCGGAAGCGCTGTGGCAGTACCTCAAGCAGGAGCGCTTCTTCGGCATGATCATACCCGAGGAGTATGGCGGCCTGGGCTTCTCGGCCAAGGCGCAGTCGCTGGTGCTGCAAAAGCTCTCGCTGGTCGAGACACTGATGGTCACGGTAGGCGTACCCAACTCGCTGGGCCCGGGCGAGCTGCTGCTCAAGTACGGTACCCAGGCGCAGAAGGATCACTACCTGCCGCGCCTGGCCGATGGCCGTGAAATTCCCTGCTTCGGCTTGACCGGCCCCCGTGCCGGCAGTGACGCCACTTCCCTGCCCGACACCGGCATCGTCTGCAAGCAAATAATTGACGGTGAAGAAGTGTTGGGGCTGCGCCTCAACTTCGAGAAGCGCTGGATCACCCTGGCCCCTATCGCCAGCGTGGTGGGTCTGGCCTTCCGCCTGTTTGACCCCGACCACCTGCTCGGCGATGAAGAGGACCGCGGCATTACCCTGGCGCTGGTACCCCGCGACACCCCGGGCATGGAGATTGGCCGTCGCCACTACCCCATCGGCAGCCCCTTCCTGAATGGCCCCATCAAGGGAAAGGATGTCTTCGTCCCGCTGGATACCATCATTGGCGGCACCGACATGATCGGCCAGGGCTGGCGCATGCTGGTGGAGTGCCTTTCCGTCGGTCGCTGCATCACCCTGCCCTCCGGCGCCAGCGGCACGTCACGCTACGCCCTGGGCTGGACCGGTGGCTTTGCCCGCATTCGCCGGCAGTTCAACGTACCGGTGGTGGAGATGGAAGGCGTGCAGGAGCCCCTGGCACGCATGGCGGCACTCGGCTATATCGCCCAGGCGGCGGTGTACCAGACCGCCAACACCATCGACCGTGGCGAAAAGCCGGCAGTGCCCTCGGCGATTCTCAAGAGCCAGCTCACCGAGTTCCAGCGCACCGTGCTATCAGATGCCATGGATATTCACGGCGGCAAGGCGGTGACCCTGGGGCCACGCAACTATATCGGCATCGGCTACAGCGCCAACCCCGTGGCGATCACGGTCGAAGGTGCCAATATCATGACCCGCAACCTGATGATCTTCGGTCAGGGTGCCATTCGCTGCCACCCGTTCGTGCTGGAGGAGCTGGCCGCTGCGGAAAACAACGACCTGGCCGCCTTTGACCGATCCTTCTTTGGTCACGCTGCGCTGATATTCGGTAACGCTGCCCGTTCGCTGACCATGGGGCTCGGCATCGGCAAGCCCAAGGTACCCTTCGATGCGGTGGCCGCCCCCTATGCCCGCGATATGGCGCGGCTCTCGGCCGGCTTCAGCCTGTGCGCCGACGCCGCCATGGCAAGCCTGGGTGCCTCCCTCAAGAAGCGCGAGATGATCTCGGCACGCCTGGGTGACGTACTCTCCAACCTCTACCTCGCCTCGATGGTGCTCAAGCAGTGGCAGGAAGGCGACAAGGTAGAGGGCGAAGCGGCCCTGCTGCACTACAGCTGCACCCATCTGCTACAGCGCGTCGAACAGGCTTTCGATGAGCTGTTCGACAACCTGCCCAACCGCGCCCTTGCCGGTGCCTTGCGGGTGATTGTGATGCCGCTGGGGCGGCGCTGGAAACGTCCCGCCGATACCCTGACCCGCAAAATCGCCCAGGCGGTGTCCCGCGATACGCCACTGCGCAGCAAGATGCTCAATGCCACCTGGCAGCAGAACGACGGCACCCGGGATAACCCGCTGGCCCACTACAACGCACTGCTGGCGGATTACGACCGCGCCGAGCCGCTCTATCGCAAGATCAACAAGGCCTACGCCAAGGGCGAGCTGCCGCTTGAGGCACTGCACCCCGAGGAGCGCCTGGAAGCCGCACGAGAGAAAGGACTCGTCAGCGAGGAGGAGGCCGGGTTCATGCGCGCCTACGAAGCGGAAGTGCTCGAACTGCTCACCGTTGACGACTTCGAATACGACGCCTTCGCCCTCGACAAGAACAACATCCTGCGCCACACCACCGACTGAAAAGGCAATCGGAAAAACAGGAAACCCGGCCACGGCCGGGTTTCTTGTCACTCAGGCGCAAACGCCCATGCGCCACTCTCTCGCTACTCGGTTCACCACTACTTCTTCGCTAGTTTCTCCAGCATGCTGTTGACCGCCTCAAGATGCTCCGGCTCGTTGTGGCACATGCCCTGAAACACGGCACACAGATCGAGAAAATCCTTCAGCTCGGTACGCTGGGCCATCTTCATCAGCCGCTTGGTCAGGCGCGTGGCTTTAGGGGGTTGTGCGGCGATATTAGCTGCCAGCTCACCCGCCCGTTCCAGCAGTGCATCAGGTTCGGTGACCTCAAGCACGATGCCATACTCTTTGGCCTCATCGGCGTTGATAACCCGCCCCGAGAGCGTGAGTTCGAAAGCGCGCTGATAACCGATCAAGCGCTGCATGAACCAGGCACCACCGTCACCGGGGATGATCCCCAGGTTAAGGAAAGTCTCACCGAACTTCGCCTTGTGGGAAGCGATGCGAATATCGGCCATGTTGGCCAGATCGAAGCCCGCCCCAATGGCCGGGCCGTTAACCGCCGCGATAACCGGCACTTCCACCGCCTGCATGGCCAGCAGGATGCGCTGAATGCCGCGGCGATAGCGCGCC
>DXFC01000166.1 GCA_019114645.1 Candidatus Halomonas stercoripullorum | reverse complement strand
CGGCGCGCCATAGGATCGTGAGGCCACATTTTCTCCCCCACAATGGTATGGCCGTAACGCGCCGCCGAGGCCTTCATCACTTCGACGAGCTCACGATCCTCATCCGTATTGCCATACACCAACGCCCAGGTATCCCATTGCTTGTAACCCAGGAATTGGGCCAGTGCATCGGTCAACATGCGCCGGCTCGGCGTGGTGTGGTAGAGATCGGCATGACACGACTCACCGCGCAGTGCATCATCTCGTGCCCAGGCATTGAACACAGTCCGGTCGCCACGCGCCGGATGTGCCATCACTTCGCCCAGCTCATCGGCCGGCAAGCCACTGATGATCCATTCGACACCATGATCAATCAGTCCTTCCAGTGCCGCGCCGACGTCCTCTCCCTCGGCGACCATCACCTCGTGGAAAATAAATTCCTGCCCCAGGAATTGGGCGGTGGCGTTGTTATCGTTGATGGCCAGGCGCGCGCCTTGTACCCCTTCATCATCAATCACCGGATCAAGTACCGAAAGCGGCTCCTGGTCATCTGGCCGCTCCATCCCCAGATAGCCCAACACGATCGGCTCTCGCGTTTCGGCAAGCGCCATGCCCGGCAATGCCAGGCCGGCAGCCAATCCGCCCACCGCCAGCCAGCGAAGGGAACGAGGAAGTGTTGTCATATAGCCTCCTAAAGGCTGTCAAACAGCCGCTTTGTCATTGTTCTTGCTTAACTCTCAATACTGCGCTGTCATGGCATATGCGCCATGATGACCCGGACCATTCGGGATAATTGCTCTTCGAGTAGATAGGGCTGTTCGCACAGCGCCGGTAACGCCTGCTGGCGATGCTGAAAAGTACGCTGCTCCCAGAACAGCGCCTCGGCCAGCCGGTCTGCTTCAGCTTGATCCGCAGCAGTGTCGGCATGGCTACGCTGTGTCTCCAGCTCATCCACCATGCCAGAGATGGTGTCCAGGCGTGCCATTTGCGCTCGGGAGGCGCCCCGAATCCTGTCGATGGTGCGCCGCCGTTCACGATTGGTCAGCTCGTATAGCCCGGCAAACAGCTGGGTCAAACGCTGCTCGGCACCCGCATCTGACGGATCAACCGACTCCACGAACTCACTAACCCAGGCCAGTGCTTGCTCCTCGGGGGTAGAGCGCGAAATAGCGAAACGGGCGACACGGGCGATCTCCTCGTCTTCCCACCACTCCTGCTCCAGCTCATCCAGCGATGGCCCGGTCCACAAGGTTCCCCAGGCCAACTCCGGAATGAGGCGCTGCACACAGGGCCAGTCCGGCGGCCCTGCTGCGGCACGCTGAGCCTCAACCTGGCTGACACTCGTCAGCGCCAACCCCATGGCGAGCCCCAACGGCAACCAGCGCAGTCCCATGGGTTTTCTCCGGCTCATGTCTCACCTCCATCCTCAACGGCCAGAGGCCGCCCGCGCTGGTCAAGCAGCGGTACGCCATAGTCAGCCAGAATGGCATTGATCTCCTCTTGGTGGCGATCAATAAAGTCATTGATCCAATCCTTCCAGTGAGGTTCACCGCGTCGCACGCCCATGGTGATGCGAAAGTCGAGTTGGACGCCGGAGTCATCATCCACCAAGGGAATGACTCTCAGCGGAGGATCTTGCTGCGCAGCGTAGTAAGCTGCCAAGGGCCCCCACAATACCGCACCTTCTGTTTTGCCTTCAGCGACATCCGCAATGGCATCACGTAGCGGCGCCCTGACCCGGGTGTCGACCATTAGCGGATAGCTTTCGATGCGCGCTCCAGAACGCCGTAGCGGTACCAGAGGGGGAGTATCTGACACTACCCCGATGCGCCGCTCCGCGAACATTGGATCGGTGAGACTGGTTGCCGCTTCGATAGCAGAGCCTTCCGGCACCACCAAGGAGTAGATAGAACGATAGTAGGCGTTGGTGTTCTGGACGAACTCGTAACCGGCAGCGGCGCCGATCATTACATCACAGGCCCGTGACTCCAGCGTGTTGCGCACAAAGCCCATGATCTGGGGCGACCATACATAGGTCAGCGGCACTCCCATGTCGTCAGCCATCAGCTCGGCGATACGGTTCTCGAACCCTTCACCGGCTTGATTACTGAACGGCATGTTATTGCCATCCGCACACACTCTCAGAGCTTCACGCTCCTGGCGTTCAGGCGAGTTGGCGGCGTTGCTGGAAGCCATCACTCCCAGGCACAGGAGAGCCGCCCATAGCATTCGGTAACGGTGTACTTTCATATGTCCTCCATCAACAGGTAGTGCGGCACGCTTTACGACACTACTCTGTGGAGGCTCCATCACTCTCTTCGACTTGCTCCTGCATCGACTCGATAACCTGGGGCCTGCCACGTCCCAACCCGCCCTCGCCACGAGCCAGCATATAGCTATAAATATTGGGAATATTCCCCATTACATAGGGATCATCGGCAAATGAGGGCATCACTTGCCCCGGCAGCACATCACGACCTGCTGCTATGGTGCCTGCGAAGTCGGCCCAGCCCCGTATCTCGGCCATTTTGATCAAACTAGGCGCAAAGGATGACCCCAACCCATCCGGCCCATGGCAAGCCATACAGGCTCGGGTATAGACCAGATAACCTTGGTAGGTATTGGGGTCTACCTTGCCATCCTCGATCACGTAGTCACCAGGACGATAAGGTCTTGACTCTGCTTCGTCACTTCCCCGCTCTTCCGCTACGCTAACAGCAGTAACCATCAAGCCAGATACGAGCAGGGCGATCGTCCACAAGAGAGAACGCCTAATGTATTTTGAAACCGTCATGGAGCTTTCCTTACTTGCTTATGACATCAGGTACCGGTCGCAGGGCGGGGCATACGCCCCGCCGCAAAAGGGTGAAAAGATGATTGATTGTTGGACTCAATCGGGCAGGGCGAAGGACAGGCCCGGGTCGACCTCGCCGCCGGGGCTGAGGACCCCGAGGACGACGAGCTCGCCTTCGCCCTGGCCGGGGAG
>DXFC01000165.1 GCA_019114645.1 Candidatus Halomonas stercoripullorum | reverse complement strand
CTCCGGCGTGACAGGCCGGCATTCTAACCAACTGAACTACCGGTCCGCTGCTTGTTTCCTGCGTGACTTCCATTTTCCTAATTCTTGAGAAAATGGTGGGTGGTACTGGGTTCGAACCAGTGACCCCCAGCTTGTAAGGCTGGTGCTCTCCCAACTGAGCTAACCACCCAGTCACGGCGCTGAATTCTACAGCGATTCACCGACTTGTCAACGCCCATACGAACTTTTATTCAACTTCACCTGCTTTTTCTTCAGCTCAGCAACTCTGAAGCCTCCGATTTTACTAACACTACCAAGCGACGCCTCTTCCTCGCCAGACTTTTTTGCCTACTCGCCATGTGAGTCAGAGTGTCGCACCAGCAAGCCGATATGACAGCCTATACCCGAGCCACTTCGTCGGGCTTTCCCGTACTATTTCCTGGGTTGCAACGTCATTCGGAAAGCCCATGAGCCAAACCCGCGCACGGGCCCTTGAAGGAAGTTTTTTCCCGTAATACAGGTCAGGGCCAAGCGCTGCAAGCCTCGTCGTATCGGGGCCTGGCAGGGGTCATTGAAATTTAACCCCAGCTTATCTTGAGCAACCCGATGCCGCCGAAATAGCCGTTAAATGGGGCTATCGCCACACAGACCTTATACGACTAACGGCTATAACCCTAAACCAGCAATATTAGACATGCGTCAAGTTCTAATGCTCGCTTCCTGTTTATCCTTGGTTTCAGTCTGTCAGGCGGCTGCGATAGAATCCGCTCTGCTTTCTATAAACCTAACCGGGAGCGTCGTGGTACTGCCACCACGATTCTCGATCCGCGTTCTATGGGAACCTGACATGAGCACAGCACTAGATCACCCGACCTACAACTACAAAGTAGTTCGGCAGTTCGCGATCATGACAGTGGTGTGGGGCATCGTGGGCATGCTCCTCGGTGTCATCCTTGCCGCACAGCTGGTATGGCCGCAATTGAACCTCGACCTGCCCTGGACGAGCTTCGGCCGCCTGCGCCCGCTGCACACCAATGCCGTGATTTTTGCCTTTGGTGGTTCCGCCTTGATGGCGACCTCCTATTACGTGGTGCAACGCACCTGCCAAGTCCGCCTCTTCTCCGACAGGCTGGCGGCATTCACTTTCTGGGGCTGGCAAGCGGTCATCGTGTCCGCAATCATCACCTTGCCGCTGGGCTACACCACCACCAAGGAGTACGCCGAGCTGGAGTGGCCGATCAATATTCTGCTTGCTGTCGTCTGGATCAGCTACGCTATCGTCTTCCTGATGACCATCAAGCAGCGCAAAACCTCCCACATCTATGTGGCTAACTGGTTTTACGCCGCCTTCATCCTGACCATCGGTGTGCTGCATATCGTCAATAATGCAGCGATCCCGGTCACCTGGATTCACTCCACCTCGATCTATGCCGGCGCCATTGATGCCATGGTGCAGTGGTGGTACGGCCATAACGCCGTCGGCTTCTTTCTCACTGCCGGCTTCCTCGGCATGATGTACTATTTCGTACCCAAGCAGGCCGAGCGTCCGATCTACTCCTATCGCCTTTCCATCGTCCACTTCTGGGCGCTGATCATGATCTACATGTGGGCGGGACCGCACCACTTGCACTACACCGCCCTCCCCGACTGGGCCCAATCGTTGGGCATGGTCATGTCGATCATTCTGCTGGCTCCCTCCTGGGGCGGCATGATCAACGGCATGATGACCCTATCCGGCGCCTGGCATAAGCTGCGCACCGACCCGACCCTGCGCTTCCTGGTCGTGGCTCTGTCGTTCTACGGCATGTCCACCTTCGAAGGTCCGATGATGGCAATCAAGACAGTCAACGCCCTGTCCCACTACACCGACTGGACCATCGGTCACGTGCATGCCGGCGCCCTGGGTTGGGTAGCGATGATTACCATCGGCTCGATGTACCACCTGATTCCGCGCCTGTTCGGCCGTACCGAGATGTACTCCGTGGGCTTGATCGCCGTGCATTTCTGGCTGGCCACTATTGGCACCGTGCTCTACATCGCCTCCATGTGGGTCAATGGCATCCTGCAGGGCCTGATGTGGCGCGCCATCAACCCCGACGGCACCCTGATGTACACCTTTATCGAAGCGGTCGAAGCCAGTGGTCCGGGCTACGTTGTGCGCTTGATCGGTGGCTTGTGCTGGGTAACCGGCATGCTGATCATGGCGGCCAACGTCTTCATGACCGTCAAGCGCAGCGAAGCTGTCAGCCCGCAGCCGATTCCACAGTCTGCCTGAGTAACCGGGGATACCGACACCAATGAAACATGAGATTGTCGAAAAGAACGTGGGCCTGCTTGTCGTACTGATCCTGGTGGTGATCAGTTTCGCCGGCCTGGCCGAGATCGTACCGCTGTTCTTCCAGAAACAGACCACGGAACCGGTCGATGGCCTGCGACCGCTGTCCGCACTGGAGCTGGAAGGACGCGACATCTACCGTCGTGAAGGATGTGTAGGCTGCCATTCGCAGATGATTCGGCCGTTCCGCGCCGAGACTGAGCGCTATGGCCACTACAGCGTGGCCGGCGAATCCGTCTATGACCACAACTTCCTGTGGGGCTCCAAGCGTACCGGTCCGGATCTGGCGCGCGTCGGCGGTCGCTATAGTGATGACTGGCACCGTGCACACATGTACAACCCCCGCGACGTAGTGCCCGAGTCGATCATGCCAAGCTACCCCTGGCTGTTCGAGCGCACCCTCGACGGCAAGGACACGCCACGAAAAATGAAGGTGCTGCGCACACTGGGCGTGCCCTACACCGACGAGGACATCGCCAACGCCACCCGCGAGGTTCGCGGTCAGCAGGAAATTACGGCTCTGGTGGCGTATCTGCAGCAACTGGGCACTGTGCTTGAGGGCACTCGCTAACCATGGATACCGGAACCTTCCGCGGCATTCTTACCCTGGTGCTGATAGTGGCCTTCCTGGGTATTACCTGGTGGGCCTACTCCCGGCGCCGCAAACCGGACTTCGACGAAGCGGCCAATCTGCCCTTCGCCGATGACGATGAGCATATCAACCGTGACAACAGCGCCTCGCGGCGGCACGACAAGGGCGGGGCAACAGGCACAGCCGATTCCCGCAACAACAGGGGAGACAAAAACACATGAGCAATTTCTGGGGCGACTCCCTCTCCGAGTTCTGGAGCGCCTGGATCATCGTCATATCACTGGGCACCATCGGCCTTGCTTTCTGGTTCCTTTGGGCAAACCGCAAAACCGACAAGGTGCCCGATGCCGACGGCAATGTGGAAACCACCGGGCATGCGGCTGATGAAATCGAAGAATACGACAACCCGTTGCCCCGCTGGTGGTTCCAGCTCTATGTCGGCACCGTGATTTTTGCGCTGGGCTACCTCGTGCTCTACCCCGGCCTGGGCAACTTTACAGGGCTGTTCGGCTGGACCCAGGAGGGGCAGTGGGAGCAGGAAGTCGCTCGCGCCGAGGAGCGCTTCACGCCGATCTTCGCCCAGTACCAGGAGATCCCGATTCCAGAGCTGGCTCACGATACCGAGGCCATGCAGGTAGCCGAGCGTATTTTTCTCAATAACTGTGCAGTGTGCCATGGTGCCAACGCTCAGGGCGGTTATGGCTTCCCCGACCTGACCGATGACGACTGGCTCTACGGCGGCGAGCCGGAGCAGATTATGACCACCTTGATACGTGGCCGTAATGGCTTGATGCCATCCTGGCAGCAGCTTGGCGAAGCCAATATCGAAAACGTGACCCAGCATGTCCTGTCGCTGTCAGGCCTTGAGCACGATGCCGAACTGGCCGAGCAGGGTGCTGCCGTCTTTGGTTCGGTGTGTGCTGCCTGCCATGGCCCGAGCGGGACCGGCAACCAGGCCCTCGGCGCCCCCAACCTGACCAACGACACCTGGCTTTACCAGGCTCCCGGCCAGAGCGTCGCCGACTCGATCCGTCAGACCATCCGCAACGGCCGCAACGGCCACATGCCGGCACAAGAAGCTTATATCGGCTCTGAGCGCGTCCACTTGGTCGCCGCTTATATCTACAGTCTGCGATTCCGCGACTGAAGCTTGCGCCAGGCATAGCGACGGCCTGCGACTTCAAGTCGCAGGCCGTCGTCTCGCCAGCGGCTCTCGGTACAATGAAGCCACTTCATTGCCTCTTCTACGGGCCATGGTTGCCCGCCGCGAGTCCGAAATGAGCAACAAGATACCGATGCAGGACGTGACCTCCAAGGTGGAGGAGTACACGCCACAAACTCCTGCCCAGCAGGAGATGTACGCCAAACGCCGCCATATCTATGTCCGTGAAATCAAGGGGCTGTTTCAGCGCGTGCGACGCCTGACCAACTGGGCCCTGATGTCGGCCTTTTTCATTCTGCCCTGGTTGAACTGGGGCGACCGGCCGCTGATCTGGTTCGACCTGCCCGGGCGCGAATTCCATATTTTTACTGCCACCTTCTATCCGCAGGAATTCATGCTGCTCTCGTGGCTGCTGATCATCTGCGCTTTTGGCCTGTTTTTCATCACGGTTTTCGCCGGGCGCGTATGGTGCGGCTATACCTGTCCGCAAAGCGTATGGACCTTTCTCTATATATGGGTCGAGCACCGGCTGGAAGGTTCGCGTAACCGCCGCATCAAGCTTGACCGCGAACCTCTCTCTTTCAGCAAAGCCTGGCGCAAGACCGCCAAGCACACCATCTGGGTGGCCATCGCCCTGGCCACGGGTATTACCTTCGTCGGCTACTTCACCCCGATCCGCGAGCTGGTCGTTGAATTGCCTACCCTTCAGGCCCACGGCTGGTCCTATTTCTGGGTCGGCTTTTTCCTGGTTTTCACCTATCTCAATGCCGGCTGGCTACGCGAACAGGTATGTATCTACATGTGCCCCTACGCCCGCTTTCAGGGTGTGATGTTCGACCGTGACACCTTGATCGTCTCCTACGACGAGGCAAGAGGTGAGCCACGGGGTTCACGCAAAAAGAGCCTTGATCATGCCCAGGCCCGCGCAGCCGGCTTTGGCGACTGCATCGACTGCGACCTCTGTGTGCAGGTTTGCCCTACCGGCATTGATATCCGCCATGGTTTGCAATACGAGTGTATTTCCTGCGCGGCTTGTATTGATGCTTGTGACAGCGTGATGGACCGGA
>DXFC01000164.1 GCA_019114645.1 Candidatus Halomonas stercoripullorum | reverse complement strand
AATATCCTCGCGCTCCTGGTTCGATGCCTCAATGGCAATCGCCCCGATGCCCCATACCAGCATGGTTTCATGGGCAAGCTCTTCGGGGACATTCAGAATGTGCAGTGTGACGTTAGCCTGGCTGGCCAGTTGGCAGGCTACCTCAAGTGCCTTCTTGGCACCTTCGGAGCCATCAACGGGGACCAGTATGGAGTGGAACATGGGCATATCCTTATATGATGGTGGTTATCCTCTGAGCTTAGACCTTAGTGGTGTCGGTGTCATGACGTGTATCAAGTACTCGTTACTTTGACTGCTTGCGGGGTTCATCCAGGTGTCTCAGTTGTTGCCACAGTTCGTGGCGCAGATCAGCCATGCGTGGGGCTTCACTGTCACCAAAAACCAGCGGTCGTGTCAGACGCTGGGTGCGCAAGCCCAGGCGGGCGGTCAGTAGTCCGACCCCCATGCCCTGGCCGGCGCGGGCCGAGAGGCGCCCGGCCAGATTCAGGGAGAGTAGTTCGACGCCGGCGTCGCTGACCATCTCGGTAGCGCCGGCAAAGGCCATGTTGTAGAGCACGTTGCGCAACAAGCGCAGGCGACTGGCATAGCCCAGCTCCAGGCCATAGAGACGGCAGATACGATCGATCATGGCGAGATTGCGCCAGGCGACCAGCGCCATGTCGACCAGGGTTAATGGGCTGACGGCCACCATGACGGCGGTTTCGCCCGCCATGCGTGAAATCAGTCGCTGTGCTTCACGGTCGCGCGGGGTGAGTAGATGGTGCGCAAGCAGATGTTGCACTTCATCACCACCATGATGTGGTTCACAGGCAGCAAGAAAGGCCTGCCAGTGAGGATGGTCATCATCAAGGCCGAGTTGTCGTTTCAGCGAGCGGGCCAGATTCAGCGCAGCAGCGGTGTCTGCCTGGGGCAGGCAGGCCAACTGACTGCGCAGAGTATCGTGGCGCTTCAGGCGGCGTAATCGCCAGGCTTCGCGCACTAACGCGGCTGCGCCCAGGGCGATCGCACCAAGCCCCAGCAATTGCCAGCCGCCGCTTAGCCAGTCGCCGCCGAGCAGGGTTTCGGGCAGGCGCAAAGCCAGTTCGGCAGTGCCCAGTCCAATTCCGCCACCAAGGAGGGCTAGCAGCCCCCAGCGGCGCTTGCGGGGGCGGCCAAGACTGGCTTCCAGATCACGCTCGGCACGGCTGGGTGATTCTTCTGCTAGTTGTTGTGTGGGCAGCTGGCTATCAAAATCCAGGCGTGGTCGGGGTGAAGCCGGATCCGGCGCATCCGCTTCATCCAGGGGGAAATGTCGGGCTGGTTGCGGATCATCACCTTGCGTTTGGCGCGGTAAGTCACTCATTTCAGCTTGTCTCCGATCAGCCAGTCCAGAGCAACGTCGAGCCGGATATGCGGCAGGACACTGCCTTCACGCGGCGCCGGGCGAAAGGCGCGAAAATCGAATCCCTGGCGGGCCCAGAACTCGTGTCCGGGTAGTTTGGCGGGAACTTCGCCGGGAAACACCAGTACCGTCTCTCCGGCGAGCGTTGTGCCGCGTAGTGCCGGCGTGCGTTGGCCTTGGTGGTCCACCTGATGTGCTTCCGTGGCGCGAATCGATGCCAGCGATAGTGCCTTGACCGGTATGTTGGCGTAGCGCAGGTCCTGCAGCGGCTCGGCGAGCAGGGCCTCAAGCAATGCGGTGAGGTTGGCGTGCTGCTCTGGCGTTACGTGATCGGCTTTAGTGGCTGCCAGTGCCAGCCGGTCAATACGTGGTGCAAACAACCGCGACAGCAGGCTGCGCTTGCCGTAATCAAAGCTCTGCATCAGCGTGGCGAGCGCACGGGACAAGTCTTCAAAGCGCTCAGGGCCGGCACTGAGCGCGCCGAGTACATCGACCAGTACGATCTGGCGGTCGAAGCGGCGAAAGTGGTCACGATAGAAGGGGCGCACGACATGCTGCTGGTAGTGACGAAAGCGTGCCGCCAGAGTAGCGTAAACACTTTCACGCGGCAGCTTGGCCAGAGTTGCCGGATCAGCATCGGCAATGGCTGGCAGAGGAAAGAACTGCAGGACTGGCGCTCCTTCGAGATCCCCCGGTAACAGAAATCGTCCTGGCTGCAGGTTGGCAAAGCCCGCTTCACGCGCGGCTTGCAGGCTCCTGGCATACAGCATGGCGATTGCGGCAAGCTCGGCCTCGTTGGCCTCGGCAGCAGGATCAAGCTTGGCGGCAACGCTTTCCCATTCGGCCAGCAGGGCGCGACGCTGTTCTCCCGCACCGGCCAGCATGTTGCGACTCCAGCCTGGATATTCCTGATCCAGCAATGGCAGGTCGAGGAGCCACTCACCGGGATAGTCGAACAGGTCGAGACTCAGTTCGGCGGTTTCGCTGCGCAGCAAGCCGCGTCGCGCCGGATGATAGCGGACCGACAAGCGTAACTCACTGATACTGCGGGTCGGATCGGGCCAATGTGGCGGCTCGGCGTCTAGCGCCGCCATGCCCTGATCATAAGGAAAGCGGGGGACGCCAAGATCAGGCTGGCTAACCCGGCGAGCCCCCAGTAGCCGCCCCTCCCTGGCTGCCGGCATCAGATCGAGGCGCGCTTCAAGGCCGGCATGACGGAGTTGATTGACCAAGGAAGTGAGAAAGGCGGTCTTGCCCGCGCGGGAAAGACCGGTGACCGCCAAGCGTAGTTGGCGATCACGGCCACGTTCGATCAGGTTGCCCAGCTCTTGAGTGAGCGTCTGGCGCATGAGTCAGACCTCTCCTGTTGACATATCAGTCCGCTACTAGCCACTGTCCCCAGATCGGTATGGTGGCAATGCAGAAGCCCAGTACGGCCAGAGAGTAGCCCGGCCAGCGTCTTGACATTCGTTTGGCCAGTGTCAGGCCGAGCAGGCAAATGGCGAGCCCAATAAAATTGAAGATAAAGGTAAGCATGCCGAGCATGGGCGTCATGACCGCTCCTGTAACCCGCTCAGGGTAAAATGACTGATGGCTATAAAGCGTATGATAACAGGGCCGGCAGCATGAGCAGAGAGAAGGAAAGGAGGAGTGTATATGGCTAATGCATTACCTGACCGGGAGACGGTTATCGTCTTTTGGTTCGAGGAGCTTGAGCCCGCTCAGTGGTTTGTCATGGATACCGAGCTCGACGACGAAATTCGCCAACGATTTGCACCGCTACATGCGGCGGCAGCGGCTGGTGAGTTGTGGCGATGGCGGGACACGCCAGCAGGGCGTCTGGCCGAGATCGTGGTTCTTGACCAGTTTTCGCGTAACCTCCACCGCAATGATGCAAAAGCCTTTGCCCAGGATGCCATGGCGTTAGTACTGGCCCAGGAAGCCGTAGCTCAAGGTGTTGACCAGGCGCTTGATGTGGCCGGGCGCGGTTTTCTCTATATGCCTTACATGCACAGCGAGTCGTTGGCGATTCATGACGAGGCACTGCGCCTGTTTGACCAGCCGGGGCTCGAAGAGCAGTTGCACTACGAGCATTTGCACCGGGACATTTTGCTGCGCTTCGGTCGCTACCCGCATCGCAATGCTGTGCTTGGCCGTGAGTCGAGTGCCGAAGAACTGGATTTTTTACAGCAGCCTGGGTCGTCATTTTAGACTAATCTTTAGTAGTGTCATCATGCCGTTGAGTCGCCAATCCCTCTTGAGGGGGTTGAAAAAACCAAGAGGAAGGAGAGTTATATGGGACTTATTGCCTGGTTGATTATCGGCGGGCTGGCCGGCTGGATTGCCGGTAACATCATGCGCGGTGGCGGCTTTGGTATTCTGCCGAACATCGGTGTAGGTATTGTGGGTGCGGTAATCGGTGGTTTTCTATTTGGTCTTTTGGGGCTCGAGGCGGGTGGCTTTATCGGTTCGCTGGTGACGGCTACGGTCGGGGCGGTGGTGTTGTTATGGATCATCGCCAAGATTCGTTAGCTATCTGTTTTATGTGGAAAAGCGTCTGCCATTGGGCAGACGCTTTTCGTTGGGTGTAGATCAGGCCATGGCTTTGGCGCCGGCCAATTCCTTGAGCGACGTCTCGACAATGTTCAGCCCCTCCTCAAGGATGTCATCTTCAATGGTAAGCGGCATCAAGAAGCGGATGCTGTTGCCGTATAGACCACAGGAGAGCAGGATCAGGCCTTTGTCACGCGTCGTGCGGCACAGTGCGGCGGCCAAGTCGGCATCAGGCGTGCGACTGGCTTTATTCGACACCAGGTCGATGGCAGCCATGGCACCCAGGTTGCGAATATTATCCACGCAGTCGAACTGTTCCTGCCACTGGGTAAAGCGTGCCGCCAGTTTGTCTCCCAATGCCTGGCTCTTGCCAAGCATATCCTCCTCCTCGAAAACATCGAGCACCGCAAGTGTCGCCGCGCAGGCTAATGGATTACCGGTATAGGTGCCGCCCAGCGAGTTGGGACCGGAAGCATCCATCACCTTGTCGGTGCCCACCACGGCAGAGATTGGCATGCCGGCCGCCATGCTCTTGGCCATGGTGATGATGTCGGGCTCGACTCCGCTATGCTCAATGGCGAATAGTTTGCCGGTGCGACCGAAACCCGATTGGACTTCGTCGATGATCATCAGCATGCCATGCTCATCGCAGAGTTCACGGATGCGCTCAAGAAAACGGGTCGGTGCCGGATAGAAACCGCCTTCACCAAGCACGGGTTCGAGTACGACTGCGGCGGTGTCGCGAGGATTGGCATCTGTCTTGAGCACCATTTCAAGACCATTGATGGCGTCTTCTTCGCTGATGCCTTGATAGGGCATGGGATAGGGGGCACGGAACACGTTGCCCGGCATACTGCCGAAATCCGTGGCGTAAGGTGCGACCTTGCCGTTCATGGCCATGGTCATGAAGGTACGGCCATGGTAACCACCGGTAAAGCAGATGACGTTGTTTTTACCAGTAGCGGCGCGAGCAATCTTGACTGCATTTTCCAGCGCCTCGGCACCGGAGTTGGCCAGCATGACCTTGGCGTGGCCACGTACAGGCGTCACCTGGCTCAGGCGCTGTGCTACCTTCACGTAGCCCTCATAGGGGATCACGGTCTGGCAGGTGTGCATCAAATGATCGAGCTGGGCCTTGATCGCCGCAACGACCTTGGGGTGGCGGTGACCGATATTGAGAACTCCGATTCCGCCGGCAAAATCAATGATGCGCTTGCCGTCGGCATCCCGGAGCAGGGCATTTTCGGCGTAATCAACAAATTGAGTGGCAGGGCTGGCGGCGCCATTGGCGACATAGCGCTGTTTGAGCTCGTTGAGCTGGGCATTATTCATTGGGGCCTCCTTGGGGGAGCTTACGGCAGTGACAAGCCTCTGCTATCAACGTATTGCAGTTCAGCGAATTCGTCCAAGTCCCAGCCATCCGGCTTTTCCATGCCAGACCATCGGCGCGAGCGGCGCTTTCCGCTACACTAGGCGCCGATTTCCCCTGGGCATGTCGATGCCCGTTCGCTGAAGAACGTTGAGGTGAGACTTGGTCGATCCGCTTAATGCCTGGTGGGCTCAGCAACTGGTGTTGTGTGGCTGGGCCTTCGAACCTGAGCCCAACAAGATTGAGGCCGAGGCGGCGAAAGCACGCCTGCAGGCGCTGGGTGTGGCTGATCGTGGCGAGCTGGGCTGGCGTCTGATGGAGGCTGGCAGCTCTACCGCCGATCCGGCACGGCTGTTGGCCGCGCTGGAGCTGCTTGCACTGGCTGGGTCGCTGCAGTGGTTGAGCGAGCCGCGTATGCGTAGCTGGTTGGTACGGTTGACGGGTGAGATATTCAGCCGCTATGCCAATCTGGAGCATTGGCTTGAAGCACTGGGGCAGGCCAAGAGCGCCGAAGGCTGGCAGCATGGCGACGCTACCTTGCAGGAGGCCTGGGAAGCTCTGGCCAGTCTTGAGCGAGCCGGCGAGGGAGTCACTTGGGAAGTATTGAGCGAATGGCTACTGCATAACAGAAACGCGAGAGTTCTTTCACTGTGGCCGGATGCGCCACAAGAGCAGGCCTGGCGTCTACGCGCCGTCTTTTCGCCAGTGATAGAGAGCCTCCCCGGAGAACAGGACTGGCCCGGGGTTCACGAGTGGCTCTGGCAGCATTGGCAGATTGAGGACCGTAACGGTCTGATCCAGCACCTGTTATGGCTGGCAGGTTATGGCCACCGCCAAGGGTGGGACCTTGACGCAGCCCGGCTGTTGGTGGCGGATGAGGCTGCGCGACAGGCCTGGGTAGAGGCTTTCCCTGCTGACGAACGGGATTATGCCCGGGTGCTGCTGGGTTTTGTCGAGGGCGGCGAGCCGCTGGAGTGGGCTGCCTGGGACTGGCTGCGCATGGTCGACCTGGCCTGGGCCGGGGTTTGTTCGGGCTGGCTGAAAGTCGAAGAGGCCCAGGTGTTCGCTAATCACGGTGCTGATCTTGTGCAGCGTCGTTATAGCGACTGGATAGCGTTGGCGAGAGGCTATCAGCGTGGCTGCAGCCTGTTCGAGGGGCGGAATCGACTAAATGACCTGCAACAGGGCTGGGAACTCCTGTTACATGCACCAGACAGCCCTTGGCGTCTCCCCCTGCATTCACTATTAAGCGACGAAGCGCGTGAGGTATCACGGCAAGCCATCAGGGCGTGGCGCAGCTCCCCACGGCACTGGGTACTGGCGCTGGCTTCCGTACGCGAGCCAGAACTGGGTTTGCGTCAAGGCGAGAGTGTTGCAGTCGCTGCCGAGCGGCGTACCGATGCCTTGCGTTACCTGGAAGACACCCTGGGGCTCTACCCTGAGGAAGGCGCCGCCGCACTGTCCCGCTATTGGTTGCCGGCCCAAGCCCATCACTTGAATCAATTGGCTGCAGACGCTACCCACGGTGCCTTGCCAAAGGCTGATACCCCCTTCGGCAGTCCCGATATCGAAGATCGGGCCAGACTGGTTGCCTTGAAACAGGGCGGCCGCCATGCCGCCACGATCCACATGGCGGAAAAGTATGCTTTTTATCTGCAAATGGCCATGGATAGCGAGGCCTTCGATGCCGCAGCGCTTCAGCACTTGACGGAAGCACTGCGTGGCACTCTGTGCCGCTTTTATTCTGATTCCCGCCGGTTGCTCGAAGCCTGGGCGCAGTGGGAGGCACTGTTGCCGGAAGCGGAGCAGCCCTCCCTGATCCATGAAATTCGTTGGCACCTGGAAGACCCTGGTAGTCCATTTCACTGGCTTGACTGGCATTCAGCCGAATGGCATGAGCCGGGCTTACGGCCCACACTGTCGCGTTTTACCGCCATGGCGTTGGTAGGTCCACTGAACAGTCCTGCCTGGAATGAACCGCAGGCTGAAAGCGAGCGGGAAGCGGCAGCCATCAGGGAGTGGATTGACGAGAATTACGGGCTGCATGGCGGGACCGAACTGAGTGAGTTTATCGACTTTTTGCTCGAAGCCGGTGATCGTCAGGAGTACCAGGTCAACTACGCTCCTTACACGCTTAATCCTCAGCGCTTGGCATCGGAGATTGCCATGCTGGAGTCGACTGACTGCAGCGAAGACGATCGCCACCATTTACTGCGTTTGCAGCGCGTCCGTGATGGGGTAGATGGCTGTAACGAACTTGACATGGCGGCTTGGGATATTGCCCAGGCGGTTGACCTGGCCATTGCCGGTCGTCAACTGGGATGGCTGGAGGAAGGGGAATTCGGCAGCCTTCTGGAGCGTGCCCACACACTGGCGGCTGAACATTACAGTGGCTGGGAGGCATACGCTTGCGGGCTTTATGCCGGATTCTCCTTTTTCATGGGGGATACGCCGGAGCGCGAAGCGTTTCTAAGCAGCTTCCGCCAGGCCCTGGTCGCCTGGCTAGCCGGGGCACCGGCGCTGGCAGGCCCCTGGGCAAGCCTGGATTTTCCGGGTGCCAGGCCGCGTCACTGGGCACCATTGCATGTCGATACGCTGCCGGGAGATGCCAAGACCCTACATTAGAGGTCGCTCTGGCGGAAAAGTACCGGTATAGTCAGCCCATTTGTAAAGCATACGAGCCAGCGCAAGACTGCTCTGGCAGTGGTACGGGCCAAGGTGTGCCAGGCATCACTGCCACAGCGATCTTGATGGATCTGCAGGGAAAAAATTTCCCTGGCCAGGACCAGCGCGGCTCCAGTAAAAGGAGCAGATAGCTGCTATGCGATCACGTTGTATCGTACCGCTTGCGGTGTTGATGGCTCTGTTGACCGGATGTGCCGGTACGACAACGACGCCTCGGGAGATTCAGGATGACTATTTTGCACGTCAGCTGCCAGGTTTGATGTCATCCGAACATCTTTTGATGTCCCCGGTGGACAACCC
>DXFC01000163.1 GCA_019114645.1 Candidatus Halomonas stercoripullorum | reverse complement strand
ATCACCCAGCGCAAAGTGCGTTTCCAGCACTGCGATCCAGCCGGTATCGTCTTCTATCCGCGCTATTACGAGATGCTCAATGCCGTCGTCGAGGATTACTTCGACCAGGTTGTCGGACATGACTTCAACCGTTTGCACATGGAGACTGGCACCGGTGTTCCCACGGCACATCTCGAGACCCGCTTCCACGTTCCCAGTCGGCTGGGTGACACCTTGACCTTCGAACTCGCCGTTCGTGCCGTTGGCCGTACCAGCCTGACCCTGCACACCAGGGCCTGTTGTGACACCGAACTGCGCCTGACCTGCGATTCCACCCTGGTCTACATCGACCTAAAAAGCGGTCGGCCGTTGCCCTGGCCCGACGCCATGCGTCGCTGCTTTGTTATTGAAAGCCCAGTCGTTGAAAACTCAGTCGTTAAAAACCTACAAGGAAAATAAAATGGACAACGAAATCTTGCACCCCGCCCACTGGAAGGCCGCCATTGGCTACGCCAACGGTATTATCGGTTCCGGCCGTACCCTCTTTGTTGGCGGCCAGGTCGGCTGGAATGGTGACCAGGTCTTCGAAAGCGACGACTTTGTCGCCCAGGTGCATCAAGCCCTGACCAATATTGTCGATGTGCTGAAGGAAGCCGGTGCCGGCCCACAGCACCTGGTGCGGCTCACCTGGTACGTGACCGACAAGCAAGAGTACCTGGCACGGCTCAAGGAAGTCGGCGGCGTCTATCGCGAAGTGCTGGGCAAGCACTTTCCGGCCATGACCATGGTGCAAGTGGCCGACCTGATCGAAGACCGGGCCAAGGTCGAAATCGAAGCCACGGCGATGGTGCCTTGATGCGGTGAATCAGCTCTTGTGAAAAGCCGTAATATGTTGCACAAAAAGTCCGCCCGGTGCGTAGTGATCAAGAATCGAGAAGTGATCATCCCCGGGCACCAGCTCGGCGCTGACGGATACGCCTTGTGCGGCAAGATGCTCAGCATAGGCGTGCATCTGCCGTGAAAATTCGCCGGACTCCCCTTCCCCCGCCACCAGCTGCAGCGTTGCCGGCACACGGCAGGGCAGGAATAGCGGGCTGTAGTCATCGATGTCACGACCGGTGAGACGCAACTTGGGTTGCAACCATGACCAGGGGAAGGGACGCAGATCATAGAGCCCACTGATGCAGAGCGCGCCTTGGATGAGGTCTGCAGGCAAGCCGTATTCGCCTGGCCAGTCGGTAGCCAGCAGCATGGCGGCAAGATGCCCTCCGGCGGAGTGACCTGACACGCTCAGCCGTGCCGGATCAACACCCAGGGCGTCACCATTGCGCCAGGTCCAGGCCACCGCCGCGCGCGCCTGGCGCACGATTTCACCAAAAGCCACCGTGGGACACAGCGCATAGTTGACCACCGCGACACTGATGCCCGCCTGCACCAGGCCTTCAGCGATAAAGCCAAACTCCCGGTGCCCCAGCGAGCGCCAGTACCCCCCGTGAAAGAACAGGTGCAACGGCGGGCTCTCGCCTGGAGCAGGCGAGGAGGCGGGGTAGAAATCGAAGCATTCGGCGAGGGTTGGGCCGTAGGGAATGTCCAGCGACACGTCGAGGCGCCGGCGTACGGCATCACTGCGGTCGCGCCAGTCACCCAGCAGCGCGGCAGGATCTCGGCCGCGCATGGGATCGTAGGCGTTGTCGATGGCTTCCTGAGTGGCAAAGTCACGGTAGAGCATGGCGCTTCCTCAGGATTTCAAGCCACGCAGCAGGATGCCCAGCGGGGCCAGTGCCAGCACCACGAAGCCAACCAGTGTCCAGCCCGGCAGCGAGATTCCCAGCAGGGAAAAGTCGATCTCGGCGCACTCACCGGAGCCGGAAAGCACCAGGGCGATCACATCGCGCATGGGCAGAATGTCCATCATGTAGTCGAGCCCCGGCCCGCAACTGGGTACCTGATCCGGTGGCAACGACTGCAACCAGAGGTGACGCCAGGCCACCCCGATACCCCCGATGACCGCCGCCAGCGACAGCCCGGCATAAACAGACGTGCCGGCTCGGCCACGCGGATTGTGCAGCGCGGCCACAGCGAACACTGCCGCCGCCGCCAGTACCGCCACCCGCTGAAAGATACACAGCGGACAGGGCTCAAGTCCGGCGATATGCTCAAGCCCGAGCGCTACCAACATCATCAACACACAGAAGGCGAAGCCCGCCAGGCTCCACTGGCGCACCGAAAACGCCTTGAGGGTGGCGCTCATTGCCGCTCCCCCGGCTGAGCCTTGGCCACCCGGGGCTCGCGGGCATTGGCGAAGTACGCTTCGAGAAAATCGTCGAAGGACTCGCTTTCCGCCGCTTCGATGTCACGCTGCTGACGATGGGACGTTTCCACCAGCTGGTTCAGATTCTCCTCGCGCGCCGGCTGCATGGCCTGCTCTCGAAATGCCTGAGCCTGTTCTTCAGCCAGCGCCAGGGTCGCTTCGATAAACTCTTCTCCGCTCGCTTCCAGCCGCGCCAGCAGGCGCCCGGAAGGCGTCAACGCCGGATCATCGAGCCAGGGGGTGAACGCCGCGACCGCCTCGGCGTGGGGCGAACCCTCTTCCAGGGTATCCAGCAGTTCGGCAGCTTGCGCCAGCTCGGCGAAGATCTCGTGCCCCCAGTCCGCTACCGAGCGCTGGCGGCCGTTCTGCTCCAGGCGCAGCGCAGGGTCACGTCCACGTTCCACCACCAGGCGACGATTGTCATCCAGCCGGTCGCACTCCTCATCGGGAATCCAGGGACTTTCCGACAGCAGGCACCAGACCAGGAAGGCATCGAGAAAACGCAGACGCTGCTCGTCGATCCCCAGCGGCAGGAAGGGGTCGAGATCGAGGCAGCGCACCTCGACATACTCGACACCGTGCGACTCCAGTGCCTGGCTGGGTGTTTCGTTATGCCGCGTCACACGCTTGGGCCGGATATCGCTGTAGTACTCGTTCTCGATCTGCAGGATATTGGCATTGAGCTGTTGCCAGTCGCTGCCTTTTTTGACACCCAGTGCCTCGTAGGCGGGCCATGGCGTGGAGATGGCGTGGCGCAGCGTATTGACGTAGTTGGCCAGGGAGTTGAAACAGATCTTGAGCTGCTGCTGGACCTTGTTCTGATAGCCCAGATCAGACATACGCAAGCTAGTGGCATAAGGTGACACCAGGGTGCGGCGGCCATGCTCACGCAACTTCTTGGGCACACTGCCATCGGGCAGGAAACTGCGGTCCAGTGCCGGTGAGGCACCGAACAGATAGAGCAGCAACCAGCTATGGCGGCGGAATTGGCGGATCAGCCCAAAGAAGCGCCGCGAGCGGTAATCGTCCAGCGTGCCCTCGTTGTCGCCGTCACGCTCACGCAGCAGCTGCCATAGTTCATCCGGCAGCGAGACGTTGTAGTGGATGCCGGCAATGGATTGCATGATCCGCCCATAGCGCACGTCGAGCCCACGCCGATAGACATGTTTCATGTAGCCCACATTGGAGCGGCCATAATCGGCGATGACCACGCTGTCGTTACCGTCGAGTCCCGCTGGCATGCTGGCCGGCCAGATCAGCTCTGCGTCCAGCTGGCGATAGGTATAGCGATGCAGATCAGCCAGAAACTCCATGGCGTCACCCGGCAGGCTACACACCGGCGTGATGAACTCCAGCAACGCTTCCGAGTAATCCGTCGTGATATAGGGGTGGGTCAGCTTCGAGCCCAGCGCATGGGGATGTGGCACGGAACTGATACGCCCCGCACGATCAATCCGTAACCCCTCTTTTTCCAGGCCACGGCGCAGACGCCCGAAGCGTCCCTGGGCTGCCAACCCGGTAAAATAGGCAATAGTGTCAGTATATGATTCGGACAAGGCGTAGACCCCGGTCGTGTTGAATGATGACGAGAGTATGGCTTGAGCCCCGGCGGTTCAAGATCTGCCTTTCCTGGCCTTGAGCAGAGCCGCCCCCAGGGCGCCCATCTGCCCCTCTTGGGCTGCCGGTTCAGACGGCGCACTGCGGCGCGGTGCCTTGCCCCTCCCTGCGCGCCGTTCACTCGGTTTTACGCCTGGCGATCCGCTGTCTTCGGCATTATCCGGCTGGTCATCAAGACGCATGCTCAAGCCGATGCG
>DXFC01000162.1 GCA_019114645.1 Candidatus Halomonas stercoripullorum | reverse complement strand
GATGTCCGCCAATATTGACCAGCAGGCTGCAGTGCGTATTGCTTCGGGGCGCAAGCCCTTCGTTGAACCGTTACGTCTTGGTGAGCGCCTCAAGGAGATACGCCTCGCCCAAGGCTGGACGCTGGAAGATGTCAGCCGGCGCACCGGCGTGGCGCGCTCCACGCTTTCCAAGATCGAAAATCATCAGGTGTCGCCCACCTTTACCGTGGTTCAGAAGCTGATTACCGGCCTCGGTATCGACCTGCCCCAGCTGTTTACCCCGCCCAGGCAGAAAAGCCATACCATGGGACGCCGTGATCTAACGCGTCGCGGCGAAGGTGAGCATCATCCGACACCCACCTACGAACATGAGCTCCTCAGTTGCGAGCTGGCACAAAAGCGCATGGTCCCGTTCAAGACCATCGTGAGAGCCCGCAGTTTTGATGAATTCAGCGAGTGGGTGCGTCATGATGGGGAAGAGTTCCTGATGGTGCTTGAAGGTGCCATTCAGCTTTACACCGAATTTTACGAACCACTGCAGCTGACAAGTGGCGACAGTATCTATTTCGACAGTGACATGGGCCACGCGCTGGTGTCGGTGAGCGACGAGGATGCCATCGTGTTGTCAGTGTGTACCCGCGCTGACATCGCTTGACGCTCTGCATGAAGCGCCCTACCCCCCTTTTCCGAGTTGACGCTGGAAGGAGAACGATATGCGCCACCTTGATGATACGACCCGCACGGAGCTTGAAGCGGCCGCCTTTCGCCGCCTGCTCGAACACCTGGACGCGCATAAGGAAGTCCAGAATATCGACTTGATGATACTGGCGGATTTCTGCCGTAACTGTCTATCCAAGTGGCTGGTGAGCGCAGCCGAACAACGCGGCGAAACAGTGGACTATGAACAGGCACGCGAGTATGTCTACGGCATGCCGTATTCAGAGTGGAAGGCCAATTACCAACAGGAAGCCACGCCCGAACAGCTCGCCGCATTCAACGCCCGGCAGGCTGGCAAGCAGGATGAACGCTGATGAGCGCAGCCATGATCCCTCTCAATATTGCGATACTTACCATTTCCGATACGCGCAATTTCAGCACCGACCGTAGCGGCGAGCTGCTGACAGAGCGAATTACCACTGCCGGCCATCGGCTGGCCGACCGCCAGATTGTGGCTGACGACATCTATCGTATTCGTGCTGTGGTATCGACGTGGATTGCGGATGAATCCATCCAGGTGATTCTCACCACTGGTGGCACTGGTTTTACCGGACGCGACTCCACACCGGAGGCGGTATCGGTGTTGCTCGATAAGCGCATCGAAGGTTTTGGCGAACAGTTCCGCCAGCTCTCGTTCAGTGAAATCGGCAGCTCGACGATCCAGAGTCGCTGCCTCGGCGGCCTGGCCAATGCGACGGTGATCTTCTGTCTGCCTGGCTCAAGCGGCGCTTGTCGCACGGCCTGGGATGGGTTGCTGGCTGAACAGCTGGACAGTCGGCACCGGCCCTGCAATTTCGCTGACCTGGTCATTCCGGGGCGAGGTCAGCATGTCTGAACTCAAGTCCGTTGAAGAGGCGCTTACCGCCCTGCTGACAGGCACTGCGGCTGTCGGCAGTGAAACCGTGCCCTGTGCAGAGGCGACATACCGCATACTGGCCAGCGATGTCATCGCCCGGCTCGACGTGCCGCCCTTCGATAACAGCGCCATGGATGGCTACGCCCTTTATCACGCTGATGCGGGGACACACCTGCCGGTGGCGCAGCGGGTAGCGGCCGGCATTCACCCTGCCCCGCTTTCACGTGGCACCTGTGCACGGGTTTTTACCGGAGCACCTCTGCCCCCCGGGGCGGACTGTGTGGTCATGCAGGAGAAGGTCGAGCGTACCGGCGATACTGCTTTTATTCCCGCTCCGGTAGCCGTAAACAATAATATCCGTCCGCGTGGTAGCGATGTGCAGGCCAATAGCGTGTTGCTGCCGCGTGGTCACCGGCTTGATGCCGCGGCACTGGGCCACCTGGCGAGCCAGGGCATCACCGAAGTGGAAGTGCGGCAGCGTCCGCGGGTGGCCCTGCTCACGAGTGGTGACGAGATCGTCGAGCCCGGTCAACCACTGCTGCCGGGACAGATCTATAACAGCAACCGGCCCATGCTCAAGACGCTCCTGGAAACCTTCGGCGCTGAGGTCTATTTCATTGCCGCGATGCCGGATGATCTCGATGGCACCCGGGCCATGTTGGCCCTGGCTGCCGAGCAGGCGGATCTGGTGGTAACCACAGGAGGAGTCAGTGTCGGTGAGGAGGATCACGTCAAGAACGCCATCGCGGCGATCGGGCACCTCGATATCTGGCGTCTGGCACTCAAACCGGGCAAACCCTTGACTGCCGGCCGCCTGGTGACTGCGGAAGGACGCCAGGTGCGCATCATCGGCTTGCCCGGCAACCCTGTTTCAAGCTTCGTGGCCGCCTGGCTGTTTGTGCGCCCTCTGATGGGCGCCCTGCTTGAGTGCCCTGCGTTGGCCAGCCTGCCTCGGTTGATGGCTCGCGCTGACTTTGCGACCCGAACCGGACCACGGCGCCACTACATGCGCGTCACGCTCGATTTCAGCGAGGCGGGAATGACGGCACATGCCTATCCCGACCAGGGCTCTGGTGTACTCTCCTCCTGCGTTGCGGCTGATGCCCTGGCAGTGATCCCGGCCGATGCGCAGATTGCGCCTGGCGATCTTGTTGAATGCTTATGGCTGAAAGGGGGGTAAGCGCGGGGGCACACCCAGCGCCTGGGTGACATCGGGCCATAGCTGCCGGAAGTCCTGCTCCAGGCGCGGGTAATCATGGCGTAACCAAGGAAGCAGCTCTGCCAGGCGGTTAGGCCCAGACAAGCGCTGCCCAATGCCGTCGATTGCCCTGCACGTGAAGTTGTAATCGGCATAACGGTGTAGCCAGTCCTGAGCGATAAGTGCCGGGACCATGCGGGATAGCCGTGCCGGTGCCGAGTGTCTGCCCAGCACATGGTAACTACGCAGCACTAGCTGTGACTGGGTACTATCCAGGCCGAGCTCCTTGGCGACAAAGTGGTCCCATACCAGGTCTAGCGCGATACCGGCGTACCGGCGTCCCCTTGATGGAGCACGGCGGAGGGCTTTATGTACGGCTGGATGGCTGTCGACGAAGGCATCGACCCGGCGATGGTGACGAATGCCGGCAGCCACATCGCTTGGCCAGGCGGACAGATCGCTGCCCTTGACCCCGTCCGCAATCAGATTGCCATACAGAAAGTCATCGCTGCCGCCCCGGGCCAACCAGGCATGTGCCAGAAAGTTCATTGCCGGCTCAAAGGCAGTTGGCTGGCTTGGGCAGCCCGGCGAGACGGGCGGCCACTTTTGCAGGGCTATCGGGAAACAGCCGCAGCAAGTAAACGGAACGCCCCTTTTCCGGCCCCAGTGCTTGCGCCACGGCTTTGACGAGTGGCCGCATTGCCGGTGATGCCTCGTAGCGCGTATAAAAGTCGCGAATCACCGTGATGATTTCCCAATGCTCTGCGCCCAGCGTGCGCCCCTCTTCAGCGGCCAAGGCCTCAGCCACCTTTGGAGACCAAGTGGAAAGATCGACCAGATAGCCCTCGGGATCGAGTGCGATATGCTGGTTTTCCAAGGAGAGATAACGCGCGATTTCTGTCGATGCCATCAGTACCAGCTCACCGTTTTTTCAGCCTCCTCCGTCAATCGGACGAAGCCTTCCATATCAACAATGTGTGCCGCTTCAGCGCAATGGCTATCAAGCCCCCGGGAAACCAGATCTTCCTGCAACACGTACAGACGTCCTGCTATTGATTGAAAATGCTCGACCTGGGAGATCAACGCGCCTGTCACGGCGTCTTCGATCAGTAGCAAGCGATCGTGCTCGGCCATGGCATCCAGGGCTTGACGGTACACACGGCTGTGGCTGGGTGGGCGATTGAGGATATGTAGAATCATACGACCCCGTTGCGGCAATCGAGACCGCTCAAAACGTCAGAACCTGTTGATGCTGGTTGAGCAGTGACTTGATCGCCTCGGCATCAACCCGGGTGGCGGGCAACTGCAGTGTATCAGCGTGAAGCCCGAAGCGGTTGAGTGCCTCTGCATCAATATACAGCGACTCAATATCGTACATCGCCAGCATATCCAGTGTTGCTGCAGTGCCCTTCTGGCCCAGCGGACCTGCTTGTTGCTCCTTGAGCAACGCCAGCACCCCTTCGTCCTGGAACAGCAAGCTCACTGCCTGCCCAAATGCCGCAGCCACCAGGGCCACATCCAAGCCTTCACGCAGCCAGCTACTGCCGTGCGGGGGATGACGCAATATCACCAGCAAGTCACCACTGCCACTTGAAGGTAACGACATGGCCATACTCCTCAGGGGGCAAAGGTCAACAAACGGTCGACGTTCTGGCCCAGGTCGATCAGTTGCCCAAGCCCGGTGAGTTCGAAAGGCGCTTCAACGCTATGGCCGAGCTTACCGTGGCGCTCGGCTTCGCGCGCATCCAGCATGCCACGTCGCAAGGCGGCGGCAATGCATACGTGTAGCTGCGTGCCATGCTCCGTATGCAGTGCACACCAGGCATCGTACAGATGGGGTTCGTCTTGCGGCGGTGCTGTGTGACGCGCCGCATTATAAACCCCGTCATGATAGAAGAAGACGCTTTCAAGCTGGTGGCCCTGGGTTAGCAGCGCGGTAGCAAAGCGTAGCGCCGAATGGGTCGCCTGGCTGCTATAGGGGGCTCCCATGACAAGTAGACCATAGCGCATTGGAGTTCCTGCAATCTTGAACGCACAGGCCCCGCCTGGGCGGGGCCTGTGGGTTATCTTTTACCGACAGCCGGTTCAGTCGCTGCTCATGATGCCGAGCAGAGACAGCAGGCTAACGAACAGATTGTAGATCGAAACGTACAGTGTGATGGTGGCGAGAATGTAGTTGGTTTCGCCGGCACGATGCACGATTTCACTGGTTTGAAAGAGGATGGCTGCCGAAGCAAACAGGACGAAGCCGGCAGATACCATCAGCATCAGGGCAGGAATCTGGAAGATCAGTCCTGCCACCATGGCCAGGATCAGCACGATAGCGCCGGCCATCAGGAAGTTGCCGAGAAAGCTGAAGTCCTTTTTGGTCACGAGTGCCACTGCAGAAAGACCCACAAAGGTGAGACCCGTCATGGCCAGCGCATTCATGATCAGGGCAGGCCCGTTGGGCAGCGCCATATAAGCGGTGAGAATCGGCCCCAGCGTAAAGCCCATGAAGCCGGTGAAAGCAAATGTCGCCAGCAGGCCGGCCGCTGAGTTGGCGGTCTTGTGCACCAGGAACATGAGTCCGTAAGCACCGATGAAGAACACCAGAATGTTCATACGCTCGATGCCCATGGCCATGGCGGCACCCGCGGTGACGGCAGAAAACAGCAGTGTCATTGCCAATAGCGCATAGGTGTTACGTAGCACCTTGTTGACGCTGGCGGCCTGAGCTGAATGCTGGGCCATCTGTGTGTCGTGATAGGCCATTATGTCAGAGCTCCCTGTGGTTGATCGTTATCTTGGCGAATCTTTGAGTAGACCAAGGATGCCGTCGGTTGGTTCCAGACGCAAGTGTTTGATGCCCTGCTGATCTGCGACTTCACATCGGAAATGCGGCGAGTACTTGACCTGTGAACCGGAACTGGTAATATTCGCCTCCGTAAGCCGGAGGGATGGCAGAGCGGTTGAATGCACCGGTCTTGAAAACCGGCGAAGGTGAAAGCCTTCCCAGGGTTCGAATCCCTGTCCCTCCGCCACAATTTAAACCCCTGATTTATCAGGGGTTTTTCTTTTCCTGAGAGGATGAAATTAGCCAATGGTAGGGCGCTTTCCGGCTATGGAGTTGCGGCATTAAGTGGTAAAATAAAGCCGCTTTTTCCTCCTACCTTTGAACTCTCTCAGGAACGTATCTCATGCTAATTGGATTTCGTTCGTGCGCCAGGCTCCGGAGCCTTTCCCGGCGTCAGGGCGTTTTGCTGTTCGCGATACTTGCTACTCTCTTCAGCCCAAATGCCTTTGCCGTGACGGGTGGCCTGGAACTGACGTCTTCAGCCGTCGGCTTTATCGCTGTGGCGATCTTCGTACTGGCTTATGCCCTGGTGATGGCGGAAGAGAAGCTGCACATGCGCAAGTCCAAGCCGGTACTGGTTGCCGCCGGCTTGATTTGGGTCTTGATCGGCTGGGTCTATGTCCAGGCGGGTCGCCCGGATGAAGCCCAGCAGGCGTTCCGTGCTGTTCTCCTTGAGTTCACCGAGCTCATGCTGTTCCTGCTGGTGGCGATGACGTATATCAATGCCATGGATGAGCGTCGGGTGTTCGATGCCCTGCGTTCGTGGATGGTGCGCAAGGGTTTCAATTACCAGCAGCTATTCTGGCTGACCGGTTGTCTGGCCTTCGTCATTTCCCCAGTGGCCGATAACCTGACCACCGCGATGCTGATGTGTGCAGTCGTTATCAAGGTGGCCGAGGGCGACAAGCGCTTCATTAATCTGTGCTGTATCAATATTGTCGTAGCGGCCAATGCTGGCGGCGCCTTCAGCCCCTTCGGCGATATCACGACACTGATGGTATGGCAGGCCGGTGTGCTGCAATTCCAGGAGTTTTTCGTCCTGCTCCTTCCTTCGTTGGTCAACTTCCTGGTCCCTGCGGTAGTGATGAGTCTGTTCATCAATAACCGTAAGCCGGAAGGCGTCTACGAAGATGTGTTCCTGAAGCGTGGCGCAATCAGGATCATTTTTCTCTTCCTGTTGACCATTGCAACGGCAGTGGCTTGTCACTCGCTGCTCAACCTGCCGCCCGTACTCGGCATGATGACCGGCCTGGGCTATCTGCAGTTCTTCGGCTACTTCCTGCGCCGCACCCTGCCCCGTTCCCTTGAGAAAAAACGTATCCGCTATGAAGCCCGCGGTGACGAGCGCAAGTTGCGCTACCTGGGTAGCGTGGTTCCCTTTGACGTATTCAACCGTGTGGCCCGGGCCGAGTGGGATACCCTGCTATTCTTCTACGGTGTCGTTGTTGCGGTGGGAGGGCTTGGCTTCCTTGGCTATCTCAGCCTTGTTTCTGAAGTGCTCTACGGGAGCTGGGATCACACCTGGGCCAACGTTGCGCTAGGTTTGATTTCGGCAGTGGTTGACAACATTCCCGTCATGTTTGCCGTCTTGACCATGCAGCCAGACATGTCGCATGGGCAGTGGTTGCTGATCACGCTGACGGCGGGAGTCGGTGGTAGTTTACTGTCGATTGGTTCGGCGGCTGGTGTAGCGCTGATGGGTCAGGCACGTGGCACTTATACCTTCCTTGGCCATTTGCGCTGGACTCCCGTAATACTCCTCGGATATGCCGCCAGTATTATGGTTCATCTCTGGCTGAACGCGGGCAGTTTTGCTGTTTACAATTAATGGCATTCGAGTTTGAAGCAGTAGATGCGCCCGGCTTGTGCCGGGCGTTTTTTGTCGTAGTGAACGGAGCTTTGGACACCCGCTAGCCATGGGATAGGCGACAAGGATAAACTTATCGTTTCGCTTCCTTTACGTAACACAACGCCAGCTTCGGAGTGCCATGCTTCAGCCACTGTGCAATTTCCTGGCCAATGCCCCGGTGACCACGGTGGCTATCGCTCTGCTGCTCAGTCTGCCTGCTTTGGCCGAGCCGGCCGACTCCGACCCGACTCTGCCCGAGTCTTCAATCGAGCTCGAAACCGAGGTGATCGTATTCCCTGCGCTATCGGCACCACAGGCAGCGCCACTGGTAGAAGTGCCCCCGGTTGTTGAGGGAGGCGGTGTCATTCAATCTCTGTTTGTCGAGCCGATACTGCCTGAGTTGCCCCAGGCCGGCCTGGATACAGAAGCCCAGGCCGGGCCGGAAATGGAAGTGCCGGTGAGTGTGAGCGAGCCTGCCGAACCGATCGTGCCACCTCCGGTCACGCAGCTCAGCGTTACCCTCGATTGGTACCTTAATCCCCAACACGCCACCCTGTTGATTGCACGTGAAAAAGGGCTATTCCAGCGTCACGGCCTGGAGGTGAACCTGTCCGTGCCAGCAGATCCCAAGGTCGCAACCAAGCTCCTCCTCGCAGACCGAACCGACCTGGTGGTAGGGCGTCAGCCACAACTCCATCTGCTGGCGGATCAAGAACTACCGGTTGTTCGTATCGCCACCCTGATCGCTACACCGCTTTCGGGCTTGATTCTGCCCGAAGCCACGGCTGACGAGCTGGCCATTGAGGGGTATCGGATCGGCTATACCGATATGGACGGGCGTGATGTCATGTTGTTCAGTGCGCTGCGGACCCTGCTGGGCACCGCCCAGGGACTGGATTTGGTAGAGCCGGTAGAGACCAGTTATCGGGTGCTGCGGGCGTTGCGTGAACAGCGCGTCGAGAGTGCACTGGTGCATCATCGCTACCTGTTACCTCGCCAATTGGCTGACGAAGGTGTAGCCACAAGCATGTTGCCCATCGAGGATCTGGGTTTGCCGCTTTATGATGGCCTCATACTCATGGCCAACCGTGAGCGGCTGAATGGGCGGCGTGATGCCATGCGCCGGATGGTAGCGGCACTGGAAGAAGCGGCACTATGGATCGCCAATCAGCCCCAGGCGGCCTGGACGCTACTCGAAGAGGCCGTGCCGGCCCTGGCGGACGAAGCGAACCGCGAAGCGTGGGAGCTGCTTTACCCGCGCTTCGCGATGCGTCCCGCGGCGGTCGATCACGGTCGCTATCTGGGGCTTGAACATTACCTGTTCAACAACGGTAGCCTGCGCACCATCAAGCCTGTGGAGCGGCTGGCCCTGGATCTTGGCGCGACAGAAACTCGTTGACCGCTGCCTGAAAAGCTTCCGGCTGTTCGGCATGGAGCCAATGACCGGCCGTTTCCAGTGTGACCACCTGCGCCTGGGGTAGCACCGTGCGCAGGTGGGGCAACGCGGAGTCTGGCACGTAGGCCGAGCGGCCACCGCGTACCACTAGAACCGAGCCTTCAAAGGCGCCCTCGCCGGCAGGCTCCTGTATGATGTCGGCATAACCGGCTTCAATCTGGTCAAGACCCAGACGCAATTGCAAACCGCCCTTTTCACTGCGTACCAGGTTGGTCGCCAGAAACAGCCGCGTAGCACGATCTTCCACATGCTCGGCAAAAAGGTCGTCGGCTTGGCGTCGATTCTGGGGCTGCCCACGCTGCACGTTTCTGAGTCCAGCGAAGATCGCATCGTGATCGTGTCCATACGCCTGGGGGGCGATATCCGCCACGATCAGGGACGCCACACGCTGCGGGGCCAGGCGGGCCAGGCTGATCACCACCTTGCCGCCCATGGAGTGGCCCAGCAAGTGCGCCCTCTCGATGTCTAAACGATCCATCACGCCAAGCAAATCCTGAGCCATTTCCGCATAACTCATGCCATTGGCATGCGGTGAACGGCCATGGTTACGTAAATCGACTGCTACTACACGTCGTTGCTGCTGCCATGTGTTGACGTGGGAACGCCAGTTATCCGCGCTGCCCATCAAGCCATGCACCACGAACAACGGTATTCCCTCGCCACCGGTGTCCCGATAGTTGAGTTCGACGCTCATCGTTTCCTCACAAGAGTTTACGAGTGGGCTCAGGGACGCTGTGGCGATAGCTCCCCTTGCCCGGTTAATGTGACCAATCTACGGCTCAGCCAGCCCAGTAGAACACCGTAAAGGGGGACAAACAAAAGCATGCTGATGCCAAGCTTGAAGACATAGTCGACAGTTGCGATTTCAACCCAGTTGGCCGCCATGAATGGGTCCGGACTGTTGTAAAACGCAATCGAGAAAAAGGCGACCGTGTCGATCAAGGTTCCCAGCGTCGTCGATATGACAGGAGCCACCCACCAGGCCCGTAAGTGACGCAGCCGGTCAAATACCTGAACATCCATCAACTGTCCGAGCAGGTAGGCCATAAAGCTGGCGACGGCAATGCGAAATACAAACAGGTTCCACTCCCCCAGCGCTTCCAGGCCGGCATAGTGACCGCGTGGGAAAATGACCGAGACGACATAGGTGATGAGCAGTGCGGGGAACATCACTCGAAAAATGATGGCACGCGCCGGCTCTTTGCCAAACAGTCTGACGGTGAGATCGGTCGCCAGGAAAACCAGCGGGAAACTGAACGCCCCCCAAGTGGTATGGAAGCCGAACAGCGTGAAGGGGAGCTGAACCAGATAATTGCTCGCGGCAATCACCAAAATATGAAACGCGACCAATATCACCAGCAAACGCTGTTGCTGCAGCGAAGAGAGCACAAACATGAGCAGGACCTTTTTTTAACGACCACTATTGGCCGGGAGTGAATCGAGGGGTGAGGGAACCCTCGCCGGTCGTCATAACTGCTGGCAGACCGAAATGGAGTAGAGATTATACGCAGGACAGCGCATGAGGGCCAATGCCGCTCGGGTGAGCGGCATTGGATCAGGTCATAGTTGGCGGGCGTTGTGGGCGGAGCCGATCTCTCGTTTCAGCATTGCCTCGTGTACCTCCTGCAGGCTTGCCGGGTCGTCGATGGTCGAGGGGACGCCGTACTCCTTGCCATCGGCAATGCTGCGTAGCAACTTGCGCAGGATCTTGCCCGAGCGGGTCTTGGGCAAGCGATCCACCACCAGCACCTCCTTAAAACAGGCGATGGCGCCGATCTTCTCGCGCACCAGGGCGATAAGCTCATTCTCCAGCGTAAGTTCATCACCATCAAAGCCATCCTTGGGGATGACCAGCCCGACCGGAACTTGCCCCCTGAGGGAGTCATGGATACCGATAACGGCACACTCGGCTACGGCCTTGTGCGACCCTACGACTTCTTCCATTTCGCCGGTGGAGAGCCTGTGTCCGGCAATATTGATGACGTCATCGGTGCGGCCCATGATGAAAAGGTAACCATCCTGGTCAAAGTAGCCGCCATCGCCAGTCAAGTAGTAGCCGGGGTAAGCGGCCATATAGGCGCTCTGAAAACGCTGGGGGTCTTGCCAAACACCAATCAAGCAGCCGGGCGGCAAAGGCTGCTTGATGACCACGCTGCCCTGTTCCATTGCCTTGGCTTGCTTGCCTTCATGATCCAGCAGCTGCACATTGAATCCTGGCACCGGCACGCTGGCGCTGCCGGCCTTGGTCGGCAACAGCTCTAGTCCGGCAAGGTTGGCGGCGATGGGCCACCCGGTCTCAGTTTGCCACCAGTGATCGATCACCGGTACATCCAGTAGATCGTCGAGCCAGTGGTAGGTGGGTGGATCAAGGCGCTCTCCCGCAAGATAAAGCGCCTTCATGCAGGAAATATCATACTGTCGCAGCAGGCTGCCATCCGGGTCCTCTTTCTTGATTGCCCGGAACGCTGTGGGAGCGGTGAAAAAGCTTTTCACCCGGTACTCGCTAACCAGGCGCCAGAACGCTCCGGCATCTGGGGTTCGCACCGGTTTTCCTTCATACACGACGGTGGTGCAGCCACGCAGCAATGGCGCATAAACGATATAGGAGTGGCCCACCACCCAGCCCACATCGGAAGCCGAAAAGAACACCTCGCCAGGCTCCATCTGATAGATCACTTCCATGGAGTAGTGCAACGCTACGGCGTAACCGGCAGTGTCGCGCACCACGCCCTTGGGTTTGCCCGTGGTGCCGGAGGTGTAGAGCACATAGAGCGGATCGCCGCCCTTGACGGCCACACACTCGGCAGGTGCTGATTGGCTGATCAGCTCCGCCCAGTCATGATCACGGGGTCCCATTTCGCCAAGCAGTTGTTCGCGCTGAAAAATGACACAGGCATCGGGCTTGTGGCTGCTCAACTCGACTGCCGCGTCAATATTCGGCTTATAGGGGATGACACGGTCGACTTCGACCCCGCAGGAAGCAGCCACCACCACTTTAGGCTGGGCATCTTCGATGCGTACGGCAAGCTCATTGGGGGCGAAGCCACCGAATACGACCGAATGCACCGCGCCTAGTCGGGCACAGGCGTACATCGCCACCAGTGCTTCCGGCACCATGGGCATATAAAGGACCACCCGATCGCCCTTCTCGACCCCCAATGTTTTTAGCGCTCCGGCGAAGCGGGCGACCTGGTCGAGCAGTTCACGATAGGTAATGGTGCGCTTGCTTGCGGTGACGGGTGAGTCCCAGTAAATGGCCGGCTGATCCCCCCGGCCATGCTCGACATGGTGATCCAGTGCCGCATGGCAGATATTCATCTCACCATCGATGAACCAGCGTGCATGGCCCTGCTCATCATATTCAAGAATGGTGTTGGCCGGCTTGAACCAGGGAATACGCTTGGCTTGTTCGGCCCAGAAAGATTCGGGCTGCTGAATCGAACGCTGAAATTCTTTTTTGTATGTTGTCATAAATCCACCGGCTCAAAAACAGGAGATTGTTGACACTCTATAGCTTTTTTTACCTGCTTCCTTCATACATTAGGCTAATGCCACATGATTGTTGACAATGAAATGATAAAAGCGTTGGTTACCGCAGTGACAAACACGACTTGCGTTTGACAGAAAAGCCGTCCCTATCAATGATGACTAAAATAGCAAAGCAAGATCAGCCTCGAACTCTGCAGGACACAAAACCCACCCACTCGGTCGGCTACACGCGGGAGTTCCTAATGAGTACTTCGCATCAAGCTGCATCCCGTCTTCTTCAAGCCGGCACACCGGCCATAGATAAGGCGACTGCCCTGTTGAAAGCTCTCGCGAATGACAATCGATTGCGCATTCTCTGCTTGCTGGAGGCCAACGAACTGTCGGTATCCGAGCTTAATCAACAGCTCTCACTGAGTCAGTCGGCACTGTCGCAGCACCTGGCCATACTGCGACGTGAAAGCCTGGTCTCAACACGCCGAGCCTCACAGACCATTTACTACTCACTGGAAGGCGAACAGGCCAGGAGAATCATTGCGACCCTTACCCAGCTGCTGAAAGCGTGAAAGGTGTTTGTTGTCGCTTAACGCTTCTGCCAGTCACTCGCCTGCAGGCGCTCCAGCGCACGATCGAGTGTGCCCTCCAGCCCATGGCTGACCGCTAGCCCTATCTTGTCCGCGACCGAGTGGCGTGTTTCCAGGCGTACACTGATGACACGTGATTCTGCCACTTTCTGCATGAGATAGGCTTCACTGGTGCCCAGGGCGTCGATCAGCCCCTTTGCCAGGGCATCCTGTCCGTACCACACCTCTCCCGTGGCGATAGTGTCGATATCCAGGTTGGGCCGGCGCTCGGCCACATGCTGTTTGAATAAATCATGAATATGCTCCAGGTCGGCCTGAAACTTCTCGCGGCCTTCCGGCGTGTTTTCACCCATCACGGTCAGGGTCCGCTTGAACTCTCCTGCCGTGTGCAGCTCAACATCAATATCATGGCGTTTGAGCAGACGGTGCACGTTGGGTAACTGCGCCACGACCCCAATCGAGCCCAATACGGCGAAAGGCGCTGCACGCAGGTGATCGGCAGCACAGGCCATCAAATAGCCACCACTGGCGGCGACCTTGTCAACGCAGATCGTCACTTTAATGCCCGCTTCACGTAGACGCTCAAGCTGAGCGGCGGCAAGACCGTAGGAGTGCACCAAGCCCCCCGCCGACTCCAGCCGGATCACCACCTCCTCACCTGCCGCGGCCGCGGCGATGACACAGGAAACCTCTTCGGCCAGACGACTCACACCGGTGGCCTTGATGTCACCATGAAAATCGATTACCCAGGTCGTACCGCACGACGCCTGCGTTTGTGTGTCCTGCTTGCGCTGCCTGGATCGCTTGCACTTGTCTTGACGCCTAAAGGTCTTGAGCAAGCCTTTGCGTGCACCAGGCTCGGCTGCCGCCAGTGCCAGTCGACGCCGGCGCTGCTCCATGCGCTCATTCAGCTCTTCTAGGCGTAACCGTGTGCGGCCGGGCTCCCCCTTGAGGCGCGCAAACAGGATGGCCACGATTGCCACCAACAGAACAATAAATGACACTTGCACAATGAAGCGCCCAATTTCCAACAGCCATTCACTCACATCGCTACTCCGTAGTTGGTGCCTGTCAATCCAGTCAGCGTTTTGGTCATGGTTTTCGTCCCGCTTATCGTGCCGTCCAGCCGGTGCCATGACAACGTGTGTATTCAGTGATCATGGGCTTGAATGAAACAACTGTTTGAAATAACCTTTAGCTATCTCTTTGTCGCACCCCACCTCTGACTTTGATAGGAACGGCTTTAATGTCCAACTCTACCCTCGACCAACTGCAGGATCGCTTCGACTCCCAAGCCGCTCAGGGAATGGATGATGTCTTTCAGTTCCACTTCAGCGATAACGGTAGCCACTACCTGGTCATCAAGGATGGTACCCTGGCTATCGCAGAGGGTGAGCACGATGACCCTTCTGTATCTCTGACCATGAGCAGCGACACACTGAAAGGCCTGATGAGCGGCGACGTGAACGGCATGACCGCGTTCATGACCGGTAAACTGAAAGCAACCGGTAACGTCATGCTGGCGACCAAGCTGATGAGCCTGTTCCCGAAGCGATAAGCCACGCTGCATTTCGCTTAGGTTAACGAGCCGCCACGCTAGGCGGCTCGTTTCATTTCGACTGGCTGCCGGCCTTCACTCGGGCGAGATGGGATTCGATCAGTGCCCGGGAAATGGTATAGGGAGGTGGCAATTGGGGCAGTCGCGTCGGTGAGAACCAGGCGGCATCGGCTATTTCGATTCCATCAATCCGGATGCGCCGAGTCTTGGCTTCGGCAAAGTAGCCCAGCATCAGCGCATGGGGAAAGGGCCAGGCCTGGCTTCGCCAGTAGCGGATCTGCCCCAGCGTAATGCCAACTTCCTCGTAGACCTCCCGATGCACTGCCTCTTCTGCCGACTCGCCAGGCTCGATGAAACCCGCCAAGGTGGAGTAGCGCCCCGGAGGAAAGCGCGGGCTGCGTGCCAACAGCATGGCGTCACCATGGGTCACCAGGGTGATAATGCAGGGCGAGATGCGTGGATAGTTGCGGTGGCCGCACTGCTTGCAGTGCATGGCGAATTCGGCATCCAGCCGGGCGGCACGCACCCCACAGCGGCCGCAGTGGCGGTGGTCACGTAGCCAGGCGGCCACCTGCAAAGCAGTGGATACCAGCGCAAACCAGGGCTCCGGCAACCGGGCCAGCCACTCCCGTCCCTCCGGCCAGTGCTCCTCGGCCTGCTGCTCCACCACCAGGGCGATAGGCTCGTCGTACCAGTAAGCCAGCGGCTGCGCATCCTCAGGCCAGGGCTGGTGAGGTTGTAACGGGCTCTGATCAGGCCCCGGCGCGATACGGCCGGCCGCCACTCGGATCAGCCGCCCCTCCTCGATTCCCGCTGGTAGCTCACGACGCAGCATGGTCACTCACTTGAGATAGAGCGGGCCTGTTGTCCCACTGACAGCTGCCCGCCGTTTGACGTATCTGCTCAAGCTTGGCTTCGTGGGCGGTCAGCTCCGCAGCACTCGGCTGCAGTACACGCAAGCTGTCAGCGGGCAGATCCAGGCGGCGAATGGAGAATCCGCCTGTCATGTCCTGCTGGCCGGATGGGTCATCCGCATCCAGCGACAGCGCGGTCTGCCCGCCGGTCATGGCGAGATAAACATCTGCCAGTATCTCGGCATCAAGCAATGCGCCGTGCAGCACGCGATGGCCGTTATCGATCTCGTAGCGCTTGCACAGCGCATCCAGGTTGTTGCGCTGCCCCGGATGGCGCTCGCGCGCTAGCTTGAGGGTGTCGAGAACGCGGCAGTGCTCGGCGACCGGCCCCAGGCGCGGCTCGCCACGCAGGGCCAGCAGTAGCTCAAACTCATGCTCGATGAAGCCGACGTCAAACGGAGCATTGTGTATGACCAGCTCGGCGCCACGCACAAACTCCCAGAAGGCATCCGCGACATCCTTGAACAGCGGTTTGTCGGCCAGGAACTCGTTGGTGATGCCGTGGATGCCGATGGCCTCGGCCTCGACCTCACGCTCGGGATTTATGTACTGGTGATACGTACGCCCCGTGAAGCGCCGGTT
>DXFC01000161.1 GCA_019114645.1 Candidatus Halomonas stercoripullorum | reverse complement strand
GGCCTCCAGGGTAAACATGCCGGGGAAGCGCTCGGCAGCGGGGAACTCCACGTAGAGCCAGACCGCCTTATAACGCGTATTGAGCCGGTGATTCCAGACATCCTTGCGTTCCAGCCGCAGGCGCGGTTGGTAGAGCAGGCGGAATAGCTGATCTAGCTCCTGCTCAAGGTCGCCGGCCCAGGCCGCGGGCCGGGTGCCGAAACGGGTATTGCGCAGCCATTGTTCGAGCGGGTTCTCGCGGGTGTAATAAAGACTGATTGCCCCGGCGATAATCAGCAGGGTCAACCCTAGCATCAGGCCTGGCTTGCCGGCACGCGATGCCGTACTGGCAGCCTGGGTTAGCTGGCCGGTTCTCAGCGCCGCCTGGGCCCGGCGGTAGTGGATCAAGGCCCGCGCTGCCAGGGTCGTCTGGCCCAGGCTGGCACTGCTCATGGCGGCCTGAAGGGTGGCCGAGTCAAGATCTCCCTGGCCGTAGCTCTCCCAGGCGCCGCGGCCGAAGTAGACCGCATCGAACAGAGTGGTCACACCCAGCGCACCACTGGCGATCTGTCCAAAGGTGAGATAGCGGTCGAAATCGATCTTCCATGCCGGTGACATGCCCTGGGAGAGTTGCATATCACGGGCATCGATATGGGCCAGATACTGAAAGATAGCGACGGTGGCGGTTACCGTGCCTGCAGCCCCAGATCCAAAAGAGGCCAACTGCTCAATCGAGCGATCACCATCCATAAGCTCTTTCCCTGCGTCGAACAGCATCCATCCGTTTAGCAGTACCAGAACGCCCTTCAACGGCGCTTCGTTGAGCACACGCCGTAGAAAAGGGTTGCCTTGGGGTGCCACGGTGGCATCGTTAGCGGCGAGACGGATCACAGCTGCCTGCCGCCCTTCCAGGTGCTGCAATAGATCCGGACGCAGCTGGCCAAGCGAAGCTGGTGCGCTGGCAACGCGGGCACTGGGTTCGTTTAGCCAGTCGACCATCCGCCTGGCGGGTACCGTCTCGGTGGTGAGCGACTGGCTGCTGCGTGCCAGGGCGGCGGCGAAGTAGCCAGCGACCAGGGTTTGCTGGGCCGAGGCTGCACCCAGCTCTCTGAGCGTCGGGCCTACGGTGGTACCAATCGCCAGAAACAGCCCTTCGCGTACCGTCATCAGGCCGCTTCCAAGCTGGGTGGATAACTGATTGAGGCTGTGTGCCCAGGTACCCCAATCGTGTTCCTGTACCCCATCGGGAAGCGTGAGCATGCGCTGCACATCGCTAAGCTGCAGGTGCTTCATCATGCCCAACAGCGCGGTCCATAACGAATGGCCACTGTGGGTAAAGGTGGGACCTTGGCCGGGGTCAAGCAGGCGTTCGACCATAACAGCCCCTACCTGGCTCTGTGTCGCTCCTAACAGCGCGGCACTCCACAGCGTTTCCATTGCATCATGGTCGTCGTGCCGGGAAGGGTCGAAATGACTCTGGGCGGCGGCCAGAGTATCGGGGCTACCCTCGGCCCAAAGCGTCTCCATCCAGCGTTGCCAGTCTTTTACCAGGGCGGCAAGCCGGGATTCGAGAGCTTCGATGTCGGTGTCATAGCGTTTGGCGGCCGCTTCGATGCGCGGCTGGTCGGCAAGCCAGGGGAGCTTGGCCCAGGTTTCACGATCCTGCCTGACCAGAGCCAGGATAGTCTGCGCCAAGATACGCTCTTCGCCTTCTTTGGCGAACCACTCGTCGCGATGTATCAGCCCTTGGCGCTGCAAGTATGCAAGCTCGATAACCACGCCCCAAGGATCATCGACAATGGCAACGGCCTGCACCTCGGCTTGGGTCAGTGTCGGCATCAGCCTCTGCCAGCGCGGCAGTGTAGATAAAGGTTCGCTGCTCCAGGCAAACGCTTCATCCACCACCCCGTTCAACTCGGGGATCTGCATGGCCCACTCCAACGGGCCACTTGACGGCGCCTGGGCGGGTGAGAATTCGCGCATTAATGCCTGGCGACGCTCACTATTGCCTTGCAACTGTGCGTAGTGGTCATCACTCCAGGGCACCGGCGACCAGGCAATAGCGGCAGGCTGACCACACGGCAGAAACAGGTAGGGGCCGCCGCTGGGCATGATAGGATCGCCGGCGCGGCGGGTCTCGGTCAGATTGCCTGCAATGACCTGATACTCGATAAGCCGCTGCTGACTTTCCAGCCAGACGTAACACCAGCCATCGCGCAGGGGGCGTGCCACATAGCGTAGCGGTAGGGCCTCGTTCTCCTCGCTCAATGCGCCGTTGAGTGCCGGTAGTGCTATGCCTGCCAGAAACTGGCTCTCCAGACCTTCCAGGCCAATGGCATAGCGCACCGGCATGATGGCGGCCAGCAGCGGACATTGAGTGGCGCTCATGACGCAGCCTCCTTGGCAGAGAGGGCGGCCAACTGATGTTCATTCAAGGCGAACCCGGGGGTAAGGTTGTCCGCAACGGGTTCTTGCCAGCCGCTCTGACGGGTATCGGGTAGCGGCAACCATTGCCCTTGCCACGGAGCAAGCCTTATGGAAGTCATGGCGTGCCAGAACTCGGCAGGGAAAACAGCATGCTCGATACCGCGTGCCATGACACGGGCATCGGCGTAGCGCAGCCATAATGTCCGACCCACCGGGCCCCGCCATAACAGGCGGCGCCGCCAATGATCGACCAACGGATACAGCGACAGATCACTGGTGAAGCACCATGCATGTCGCGCAGGAGGCTCATTGTTCTCCCAGTGAGCCTGCAAGCCACTATGACTCTCTAGCCGGGCCAACAGCGGACCCGAGGCGGCAAGGGGGGCATAAGCGGTTCCCTGTAGCAGCGCGACCACCTCTTCAGTCATACCCGGTGCATAAAGCGCCGATAACGCATGCGGGTTGAGCTTGCCGTCGAT